>CAZRFG010000050.1:0-14191 GCA_964599205.1 uncultured Victivallaceae bacterium | reverse complement strand
GAAAGGTTACAATGCCGCCGTCACAGTCCGCGCCACCAATGCCAAAGGGCAGAACAGCAGCGCCATCGCGATTGAATCGGCGGGCCAGTTGGATTCCCACGGTTTGATCGGCGGTTCGATCACCAGCGAAGCCAAAGCTTCCGGCAAAGGTTCGCTGCTGCGTCAGGCCGGCGTTCCCCAGGCTGAGGCGTACGGGTTTTGCGTCGCGGGAATTTCTTCGTTCGCCGACGGCTTCGCCGCCAATTTCCGGCTCAATGCCACCGCGTCCGGGATTGACAGCGCCGAAGCCTACGGACTGGTTTGTTCCGAACTCAACGGCAACGGCGCGCTGGCCGGGAACTGGACGGTTTCGGCCACTTCGACCGGCGGGCAAAATGCCGCCGGGTACGTCGGCAAAGCCGACGCGTATGGTATTTATGCCAAAAATTCAGGGATCTACTTCTATAATTATCGCGGAAGCGGCAAACTGACGCTGACCGTCCGCGCCGCCGGCAATACCGCCAATTTGACCGCCGTAAACAACGCGATTTCCAATGCGTATGGGATCAACTCCGGCTCGGATATCGAGCTTGATGAGCTCGGCATGCTGACCGTCAGCGCCAATGCCGGCAAGGCTGGATTGCTCAGTTCCGCCGTCGCGGTGGGGATGCGCGGCGCTTATGTCAGCCTCGGTCGGCTCTCGGGCGCCAATATTATGGCAAATGCCGCCTCGGAAGCATGGGCATCCGTCATCCAGTCGTCCCAGGACATTATGGTTGCCAATGTTTCCGGCGCGTATAATGTCACCGCCGTGTCCAGCGCCGGCAGGGCATTCGCCACCGGGTTTGAAGCTTCGGATACGATTTTGCGCGGGGTGACAAGCGGAAGTTCCCTGGCTGTTCGTGCCACCGGCGGCGTCGGCGCTTCGAACAGCTGGACGGATGCCAATGCCAACGGGATTATCGGTGCATTGACAGTAGAAGGTACCCTTTCCGCATTGACCGTCGCCGCCTCCTCCGGCCGCGGCGGAATCAGTAACAGCGCCGCTGCTTACGGCGTGTATACCGACAGCGGAAGCGTGTTTGTCAACACGCTCGGCGCCGTCAACGTCAGTGCGACCGCGGTGCAAGACGCGACCGCGTTCGGCTTTTACGCTGATAATGTTTCCATCACTCAACTGAACGGAGCGTGGAGCGTGACGGCGGTGAGTTCCACCGGCAGAGCGCAGGCGCGCGGTATTTCCGGCGATCTGTTTTGCACCCAGGCCAAGGCGGCGATTACCGTCCGCGCCACCGGCGGCACATCCGCACCGGGGGGAGACTCGTCGGCGATCGCGGTCGGGGTTCAAGGCGGCGTTTTTGACGCTTTGCCGACCTTGAATGTCACTGCGAGTTCAGGCAAAAATGCCGCTGTCAACAACGCCACCGCTTACGGGGTCGACAGCAGCGCCGTATCCGGCACGATCAGCGGCTTGCGCCGGATCAATATTGCGGCCAATGCGCTTGATCGGGCTGAGGCGTTCGGATACCGGAACGTCCCCCTTTCCGGGGGCTTTGCCAGCCATGTCGAAACCATTAGCGCGGTATCGGCAAATTCCTCCGCCTTGGCGATCGGATACCGGAATACGATCGCCGCCTCGGAGTTGGTCGCCGATCTCGCCGGAACTTTGACGGTCGGGGCCAAGGGAATAACCTCTGTTCAAGCCGTCGGGATTGACGGAGTTGAGGCCGTCCGGCTTGATTCGTACTCTTCGACTCCGCAAAGAATGACCGTCGCCGCCCAGGCCGCCGGTATCGCCGGATCCGCAACCGCCGCGGCGATCGCTTCCCCAAAGATTACGATGGACAACGGCCTTTTCGCCAACTGGACGGTCACCGCCACCGGCGCGGCCGGGATGGCAACGGCGTCGCTTTTCAGCGGTGCAACCGGCATCGGCCGGGTCGGCGGACTCAACGGAGTCTTCGCAGTCACCGCCGCCGGGATCCTCGCCACCGCCAACGGCTTCGTCTCCGCGGGCGCTTCGCTTGATTCCGCCAATCGCGGGCAGAATTTTTCGCTCACCGTCAACGCCAATGCAAGCGGGAGCGCCGCCGCCGAGGGAATCGCTTTTGACTCGATTATTTTCGAAAGCGGAGCACTTCGTGATACCATCTCGGTTGTCGCTGATGGTTATTCGATCGCGACGGCGGCGGGCATCCGAAGTTCCGGCAACGATATCCTGGTATTCAACACCAACAACCAGTTTGCATTGACTGTGACCGCACGCTCGACGGCGGGGGCCGCGACCGCGTCCGGGATCAACAATACCAACGGTGAATTGAGTCTCTCGATTGCCGGGGTCGTCAATATCAGCGCCACCGGCGGAAAAACCGCCGCCGACAACAACGTCACGGCGACTGCGACCGGGATCAGCGGCGGCTTTGATGTCAACAATTCGGTTTATGTTTTCCAGACTTTCAATGTAATCGCCAAATCGGGCAGCGGATCGGGATTCGCGGATGACATGGCCGCCACGGCCTTGGGGGTGAACTTTCTCGACAGCGGGAATACGCGTTATTGCTCTTTTGAAATCGCATCGCAGACTAAAATGACGATCAAGGCGAATGCGGTCGGGTTTGCCTCGGCCACCGGTGTCTCGGCCAGATATCTGGAATTTTTCACCAATGCCGGTGCGATCAACGTCAACGCCGCTTCCACCGGAAACCGTGCTCAGGCGGTTGGCGCGGCGGCCGTCAAATCGCTGCAAATTAACCAAGGGGCGTTTTCTATGACCGTCGCCGCCGTCGGCGGCAAAACCGTGAATCCGCTCGAAAACAACAACGCCGTGGCCTTTGGACTGGTTGCCGCCGGCAATTGGGATGTCGACGGAAACTTGCTAAGCTCAACGAATTCCACCATCATCAGCCACTACTCCGCGACTGTTCTCGACGGCATCTTGTCGGTATCCGCCAACGCGTCGTTCGGAGCGAACGCGAACTCGGGCAAAGCCCATGCGGCGGCGTTTGCCGCGGACAAAACGCGGATTGACTCCTTTGCCACCACCTTCAAAGCCAACATCCGCGCCGAGGCCGCTGATAAACGCGCCCGCGTCTTCGGCATTCAGGGCAGCGGCAATTCCGAGTCTCTCGCCAGCGTCGGATTTGAAGGTATTTGGATGGTCACCGCCGTTTCCGGCAGCGGTACCGCCGAGGCATACGGCATCGGCGCAACTGCCGAGATTGATCTGGTTTCGCAATCGTCGCAGACAAAACTCCAGGTCAGCGCCGTGGCCGACGGCATTGCCAATGCTTGCGGATTTTCTTCCGTCAAAACATTCGAAAGCGCCGCAAATCTGGCGCTGACGGTGACGGTGACCGCCACTTCTCGCAAGAACAGCGCGGCCGATGCCATCGGCATTCGCACCGGCGAGACGAGTGCGACCATCGGCGGCAACATTGCCGCCACCGCGTCAGGCGGCATAGGTTCTTTGGCGGTCGGGATTGCCGCCTCCGGCGCGTTCCAAATCGACGGTGTGGCAGCGGCGGCAACAGCCAAAAACGGCGACGCCCATGCCATCCGCGGCGATCTCTCCTCGGGGATCGCGCTTGATCTTGTCGTCACCGGCGCGCTTTTCGGCGGCAAAAACGGCAATGCGGCAGGCGTGGCGACCCAGCTTGCCAATCTGGTCAAGTCGGGCGGCAGCGCGGCTTCGTGGCTCTCCGCAATCAAACCTACGACCGGTTCGACCGATCGTTATTTCGCGGTCAGCGGAACGGACATCGCCGATACATTGACACTGGCGAACAAAGCGATCAGCGTCGGCGACATCGATCTCGGCGCGGGCTCCGACCAGCTTACGCTCAATGCGACCAGTCAGGTGGTCGGCAACGTCACCGGGGTCGAGAAAATCGAATTTCAGCTTAACACCGATCCCGGCAATAATCCGATCATCACCGTCCGGGACAGCGCGGGGTCGCTCGACCAACGCATGTTTGCGACGCTGGACAATGCCCAGCTCGGAACCTATGTCCTGGCCCAGGGGTCGAAGAACGCTATCGGCGCGATGACCGGCGCTTCGCTGGTGGTCAACGGCGGCACCGAGCTCTTCCTCTCCGACAGCGGATCACGCTTGCTCAATAACGGGGCTTACGGACGGCTTTCGTTGGTGACCACCGGCACGGTTTCCAAGTTGGTGCTGGAAATTACCTATGCTCAGCTCGGCACCCCGCCGGCCGGCGGCAATTATCCGCCGCCGGGAGACTCGAGTTCGCTTTCACTGCCGGATGCCGAAGTGCCGTCGGCGGCGGGTTCTTCGGGCCTTTCGCTCGAGGAGGATTACCGGCTTTACGGGGTCGGTGCGGCCGATCTTGGGCTCGGCGCTTCCGATGCGCTCTTTGCCGGGGAGCAGAACGTCGATCCTTTCAAGAAAGGACTGCTGGCGGGATAACCCGGCGCGATGGATCGAAAACTCCGGAGAAATCCGGAGTTTTTTTTGCTTTCAAGGGGGAAGGGGGATATATTACCCGAAATAATCATTCATTTTCAACGCAAGGATCGATATGTGGGAGTGGTGTTTCGGGGGATATGACGCTTACAGCATTTTTATGCTGATTGCGAGTGCGGTTCTGATCGGGATCAACAAGACCGGGGTGCCGGGGCTCGGGATGCTGCCGGTGCTGATGCTGGCGTCGGCTTTTCCGGCGCGGGAGTCGACCGGGATCCAGCTCTTGATGCTCGGTGCCGCCGACGTGATGGCGGTGATTTATTACCGGCGGCACGCCAACTGGAAGATCGTGCTCCGGCTGATGCCGTGGGCGCTGGCGGGGATTGTGATGGGCAGCGTCGCGCTCCGCTTCATCAGCGACGCGGCGATGAAGCCGGTGCTGGCGTGGACGATTCTATTTATGGCGGTGTTCAGTTACCTGATGCCGATGTTCAAAAAGATGGAAACGATGCCGGAGCACTGGGCTTTTTCCGCCTGTTTCGGGATGCTCGCGGGGTTGACCACCCAGGTGGCCAATGCCGCCGGGCCGGTGATGGCGGTCTATTTGCTGGCGATGCGGCTGCCGAAGTCGGAATATATGGGGAGCGCCGCCTGGTACTTCCTGATCCTCAACTGGATCAAGATTCCGATCTTCATCTGGGAGGGGCGGATCACCATGACTTCGCTCCGGACCGATCTGCCGATGATTCCGTTTCTGTTGATCGGGGGAGCGCTCGGAATTTTCCTGTTGTCCAAATTGCCGCAGCGGCAATTTGAGGAAATCGTCAAGGTGCTGGTGATGATCTCGGCGCTGAAAATGCTGATCTGGGGGTAGCGATGAAGTTTTTACCGTTGACCGTCTGGCTTTTGGGGTTCTGCGCGCCGGTGCTTTTTGCGGCGCAGGAAACGCTGCAATTGGGCAAAGCGGTCACGGTTCCCGAACTCGGCATCAAGCTCAAGGTCTATCGCGACGCCGATCCCTGTCCTTTGCCGACTTTGAACCGCCTCTCGATTGACGGCAAACAGGTGGTTCATCCCCATGAATGGTGGATGCATGAGCAGCACGCCGGCACTTGGCGGAGCCCGGCGGCGGAGATTTCAGCCGCCAAAATCACCCGCCGTTTTCCCGCCGGCGGACTCGGGTTGTCCACTGCCGAAGACTGTGAAAAGGCGGCCCCCGAAACCGAAGAGTGGAGCGATGCCGACCTGACCGCCTGGATCGAAAAATTCACCATGTCCAAAGTGACCGGTGTCACGCCGGAAAAGACCACCCGGATCGACCGCAAAGTGGTCCGCTTCGATTTTGCGCCCAAGGACGGGACCCAGATGGTCGGCTTCGTGGTGACCCCGGTTCATCCCCCGGTGCGGCGGATTTTCCTTTTGAATTTCATTTCCGCGGCGGTCAATCAGAGCCGGTCGCTCCGCACTGCCGCGGCGGCCGCCGATTCGATCGAATTCCTGCCCCCGGCGCAGCTTCCCGGCATGCAGAACAGCAAAGGCAACCAGTATCAGGGCAGCGCCACCCGGCCGGTTCAGACCAAAAAGGATTACACGCCGGAATATCTCGCCAGCCGCGACCGGGTGATCGACAACATCCGCAACTATCCAGACTGGTGGTACCTTGAGACCGAAAATTTCATCATCATCTCCAATATGCGCGACAAGCGCGCCGCCCGCCAGTACGCCCAGATGATCGAGCAGAGCCGCTCGGTTTACAGCAAATACTTTCCGCTCAAACTGCCGCTGAAGGCGGTCAGCACGGTGCGACTTTTCAGCACCCGTCCGGAGTACGTCACTTACGTCGGCGGCACCATGGGCACTTTTTCGGTCGGCATCTGGATGCCGCTCAAGCGCGAACTGGCGGTTTCGCCGATCGACTTCATGAACCGCAAGCAGAAGCGCGAGATGACCGCGAGCGTGCTGATGCACGAAGGATTCCACCAGTACATCCACTTCGCGATCGGTGAAATCGACAACGCGGTCTGGTTCAACGAGGGGATGGCGGAGTATTTCTCCGGGCTCGACGACCGCGGCGAAGTGAGGCAGGTTTCCGACCGGCCGGAGCGGATGAAGCAGTTCCTTGCTCGCAAAAAGCCCGATTTTGCGGCGCTTTTCCAGAAGACGCTGGAGGAGTTTTACGAACCCGCCTCGGCCGAGGAAAACTACCTCCTGGCGGGGGCGTTGATGTATTACCTCCTCAAGGGCGCGCCGGTTTCCGGTCATCCCGAGTATGCTGCGATACCCGGCAAATTTTATGACGAATTGCTCAAAACCGGCGACTGGCGGAAAGCAACCAGGGAGACCTGGAAAGACATCGATATGACCGAATTCACCAGGCATTTCTGCGAATTCTGGAATTCCGACCGTTATCACGCCAAAGCGGAACTTTTCGAACCGACCAAAATCAAAAAGGAGCAAAGCGCTCAATGAATCAAATTCTTGCCGACGCAGAAAAATTCGAAGTCCGGAAATACGCCGGAGTGCTGTTGCTCTTTGCCGCCGTCGTCTGCCTTGGCGGACTCGGCAGTCGCGAAATTTTCAGCGGCGACGAAACCCGGGTGGCGGGAATTTCGGCGGAAATGATCATTACCGGCGATTTCGTCACGCCCCGGCTCGGGGCGGAGCCGTTTTTGGAATATCCGCCTTTCTACTACTATTTGACGGCGGCGTCCTTTGAGGTTTTCGGTTTTACCGATTTTGCCGCGCTGCTGCCGTCGGCGCTGGCCGGGATTGCGAGCACGCTGCTGATTTTCGCCCTCGGTCTCCGGCTCGGGATGAGTCGCTTTGCCTCGTTTCTCGGCGCGATCATGCTGATCACCGGCGCGCAGTTTTTCTCCAATGCGCGGACCTGCATGGTGGACAGCTGGCTCGCCTTTTTTGTCCTGCTCGCCCTCTACGGCGCGGCGACGATGTTTTTCGACGACCGCAAAAAAGTGCGGATGGCCGGCTTCTGGCTCTATGCCGCCGGCCTCGGGGGAGGGGTTTTTACCAAAGGTCTGATCGGGCTGGCGATGCCCGGCGCCGCGCTCGGGGTTTTTCTGCTGCTCGACGACTGGCATCACCGGAAGTTTCAGTATCAGCGCTATCTCTGGCTCGCGCTCGGTGTTCTCCCGGCCTTGATCCCGGTTGCCGTCTGGTGCCGGCTGCTTTATCTTGACCAAGGGAACGAGGCGCTCCACACCGTTTTGTGGGTCAATAACTTCGGCCGCTTCAGCGGCTCACAGGGCGATCATCTGTCCCCGTTCTACTATTACCTCACCAAACTTCCCGGCCAATTCATGCCGTATTTGTTTTTGCTTCCTTTCGGCATCTGGTACAGCTGGAAAGCGAAGGATGGCTGCGGCCGTTTCCTCTTGACCTTTCTCCTGGTGCCGTACTTGCTGCTGACGCTGGCGTCGAGCAAACGCCAGGTTTATCTGTTGCCTTTGTACGCTCCGGCGGCGCTGCTGGCGGCGCGTTATCTGGTGACGCTGCTTGATGCCGGGAAGCCGTGGGTGGCGATGGTGCTGCGCCGGGGCTTCCTGGTGCTCGGCGGCCTGATCGCGGCGGCAGCGCTGGCGGCGGCGGTGATTCCGGGCGGCAAAGCGCATTTCTTCCCGATCATGGCGTGTGTGCTGGCGATTGCGGCGCTGGCCGGTCGCCGCGATCCGGTGCGGCGGCTCTGGGCGCTTTTGTTCAGCTACGCGTTTCTCTTCGCGTCGATCGACGGCGCGGTGTTGAGCCGCCAGAATCGCAAGGAGTCACTGCGGGAGGCTTTTGCCATCTGCGGCAAATCCGAGCTGCCGGTGTATTTGATCAATCCTCCCGAGCGGACCCGGGGTGCGGCGTACTTCTACCTCGGGCGGGCGCTGCCGATCAAAACGGCGGACGAATATGATGGGGTTGCGCGGGAACTGTGGCTGGTGCGCGACAAGCGCTCCAAAGTCGGAATCAAGGTCGGCGACGATCACCGGATTCTGACGATGCCCGGCGATCGAGGAACAGCGACAAAATAACCAGATTCCACAGAATGTAACTGTGGTCGCGCCGTCCGCTCTGGTGCTCGCGCCAGAGCTCTTCGATCACTTCGGCCTGAAAATAGCCGGAAACGGCGAGCTTCCCCTCAAACAGCAATTCGGCGGCGACATCGCGCCAGCGCCCGCGCAACCAGCTTGCCAGCGGAATACCGAAGCCGCGCTTGCGTCCGGCCAGCGTTTCGGCGGGCAGGAGATCGGCGAAAGCGGCCTTGAGAATATGCTTGCGGGAACGGCCGCAGAGTTTGAATTCAAGCGGCAGCGAAGCGGCATATTCGACCAGCTGATGATCGAGGAAGGGATTGCGCACTTCCAGCGACGAGGCCATGGTGGCGATGTCGACTTTGACCAGGATATCCCCCGGCAAATAGGTGTCGAAATCGATTTCCAGGAACTGCTCGACCGCATCGGTCGCGGTGCGGCGGTTGAAACCGGCGAGGGGGGCGAGGTGCGGCCGCAGCTTTTCCCCGGCAAGGCGCATTTTGAGCTCCATCGGGCAGCGGTCGAGCAGCGCGGCGTAGCGCTCGCCCGCCGGTGTCGCCGCCACCCGGGAGAAGCGCCGCAGCCGTCCGGCGAAAGTCCGTTCGCCGCGATCCGGCACCAGCTTTGCACCCAATTCAAACAGCGGCCGCAAACTTCCGAAGCGGGCGGCGAAGCGCATCGCAAGGTACCGTTCATACCCCGCAAACACCTCGTCGGCGGCGTCGCCGCTCAGCGCCATCGTCACCTTTTCACGGGCAAAGGAGGCGAGGAGGTGGGTCGGCAGCATCGAGCCGTCGGCGAAAGGCTCGCCGTAGTGGCGCGCAAGTTTTCGCACCAGCTCGAAATTGCCCGGATCGACCACTTTCACGTGGTGGTCAAAAGCGCCGTTGCTGCGTAAATTGATTTCTCGCGCCATATCCGCCGCGCCGTCGCGTTCATCGTAGCGATGATCTTCGAAGCCGATGGTGAAGCCGGCGGTCCGCTCCGGCAGCCGGAGTTCGGTCATCAGCGCCGCGACGATCGCCGAGTCGAGCCCGCCGGAGAGGAAGACCCCGCTCGGGACTTCCGACATCAGGCGTTTGCGGACCGCCTCGGTAACGAGTCGCCGGACTTCGCCGGCGGCCTGGTCAAAGCTGCAATCGAGTTTGGTATTGAAGTCGAGCGTCCAGTAGCGCCGGGTCTTGAGTTCACCACTGGCGGCGTCAAAGCTGAGCTGGCAGCCGGGGGCAAGTTTTTTGACTTCGCGATAGACCGATTTTTCGACCGGAATATATTGGAGCGAGAGGAAGTCGCCGATCGCCGCCGGATCGAGTTCGCCGGAAAAGTCGGGCAAACTCTCGAGCGCGGCGAATTCGCTGGCGAAGACCAGTTTTTTGCCCTGGACGAAATAGAGGAAAGGCTTCTGCCCGGCACGGTCGCGGGCGGCAAAAAGACGCTTGCGGCGTGAGTCCCAGAGCGCGAAACTGAACATCCCGGCCAGTTGCGGCACGAAATCCTCGCCGCACTCCTCGTAGAGGTGGACCAGGACTTCGGTGTCGGATGCGGTCTTGAATACGTGCCCCCTGGCTTCGAGCCGGGCGCGCAATTCGAGGTGGTTGTAGATTTCACCGTTGAACACCACCTGGATCGAACCGTCCTCGTTGCCCATCGGCTGGCCGCCGGTGGCAAGTCCGATGATCGAGAGCCGGCGGTGCCCCAATGCGGCCGTGTCGTCGGCGAAGAATCCGCCGCCGTCGGGCCCGCGGTGAAGCATCGCCCGATTCATGGCCTCCAGCTGCCGCAGCGCCTGATCGCGGTCGGCAAAATTGACAATTCCGGCAATTGAACACATAAACTGATCCAGTGATTTGCTTGTTCGTATATAGTAGTGCGGAATCACCCTTTTTTCAACTTGCATTGTGCCGCGGCGAGGTTATTTTATCTGAAATAAAAGAAGGATCACGCTTATGATCACCAAAGCGCAACTGCAAAAAGACCTGAAAAAACTCGGGATCAAACCGACCGACACTCTGCTCATCCATTCCTCGCTCAAAAGCATCGGCGACGTTGAGGGCGGCGGCGAGGGGGTGCTCGATGCGTTGATCGAATACTTCGTTCCCGCCGGCGGGTTGCTGGTGCTGCCGACCTTGAGTTACAACCTCAATGCCGAGAAGCCGGTCTACTCGGTCGAGCGGACCCCGAGCATCGTCGGGATGCTGACCGAGCTCTTCCGCAAGCGTCCCGGCGTGATCCGTTCGCTCCACCCCACCCATTCGGTCGCCGCAGCCGGGCGCGACGCGGCGGCTTTCGTCGCCGGACATGAAAAATTCGACTCCCCCGGCCACCGCAATTCGCCGTGGGGGCGGTTGATCGACCGCAAGGCCAAGATCCTCTTCATCGGCACCGGGATCGGCTGCAACACCTTTCTTCACGGCGTCGAAGAGCAGTTCAATCCGCTCCTCGGCATGACCGAAATTCCGGAGATGCTCTACAGCGTCGACGCCGAGGGGAAAACCGTCGAAGTCCCCTCGCGCCGCCACAACAACAGTCATTCCCGGTTCTACGCCAAGCTCGAACCGGTCTTTGACGCGGCGGGAATCCTGAAGCGCGGCAAGTTCGGCGACGCCAACTGCCATTTACTCGATGCCAAGGCTTCCGCCGAGCTGGTGACCAAACTGCTGCAAAAAGAACTGCTGCTCTTCACCCACCCCCGGCTGCCGGTCGGATTTGCCGGGAGGTGAAAATGACTTTCCGGGAAAAGACCGATCATGCAATCGACCGCTGGCGGAAACTGCAGAAACAAGCGCTATGGTGCATGGGGATCGCAATGGTCGTTAACATCGGGTGGGGGATATTTATCATTTTTTTCTTCATACAACGAAAAGCTATTTCTCAGACCTGGGAGTGTTTGGTGGGGGCTTTTGCTGTTCTGGCACTCTACTTTATCGCCATCCAGCTGGGACGGGCGAATTATTCGGCCTGGACCAAAGTACGGTGTCCGCATTGCGACCGGAAGTTATCGTATCTGCTGTTCGATCCAAGTTATTCCAAATGGTTTTTCACGCTCCTGTGGCTGCCGCATCTTCCCGGAGCAGTCAAGTTGTGTCCATATTGCCGTTTCGACTTTGATGCCGAAAACGGGGCCGAATAACCGCCCGGCGCGTTCTCAATTGGCGTACGGCGAATACTTCACCCGGTATTCTCCCGGAGTGAGCCCGGTCTGGCGGCGGAACTGGCGGTAAAAGACCTCCAGCGACTCGAAGCCGCAGGCGGCGGCGATCTCCTTGATCGGACGGTCACCGCCCGAAAGCATCAACTTCGCTTGGTTGTTGCGCAGTTTCAGCAAATAACGGTGCGGACTCTGGGCGAAGTGCTTCTGAAACAGCGTGAAGAGATAAGGCCGGCTGATCTGGGCGTGTTCGGCGATCGCTTCGTTGGTGAGCGGCGAAGCGAAATGACGGTCGATGAAGTCAAGCGCGGCGTGCATATTACGCGGGAGCTCGCGCGGCTCGGCGCGCCGCGACATGCCCTGCAGCGCAATCGCGCTGTAAATGTAGGCGGTCAATGCCCCGCGCTCGGCGGAGCCGGCGTGAAAGAGGTGAAGCGCTTCCTCGGAAAAGGCCAACGCGGCGTCCGGCGACGCCCATGAGCTCACCCGGGGGCAGGGGCGCGACGGCGTACTCACCTCAAAACGGAACACCGTACAGCGGTAGGGGTCTTCCGGCGGGGTGCGGCAGATGGTATACTCTCCGGCGTGGTGCCAGAAAATGGTTCCGGTCGCAAACGTTTCTTCAACTCCGTCGATGTCAAAAAAGATTTTGCCTCCGGTCAGGAGCTCAACCAGTTCGACATGCGGCGGAATCTGGATCGGCGTCACTTTGCGGTCGGACGGCGCGGCGTAGGTCGAGATCGAAATCAATTTTCGGACGTGATTGTACATGTTTTTCTATTTTCGATCAAAAAATGCTACTTTTCGTCAATTGCGAAATGGATACTTTCTGATATAATATAACTCTTATACAATACTTTCCCGCAAGCGAAAGTCAAATCAAGCGAAGGAGTTTTCATCATGAAGCCGATTGCCGTCCAACTCTACTCACTGCGCGCCGAAGCGGAAAAGGACTTCGTCAAGGTCCTCAAAAAAGTCGCTGCCATCGGGTACAAGGCGGTCGAACCCGCCGGATTCTGGAACCTGCGGCCGACCGAGTTCAAGAAGATCGTCGATGACCTTGGGCTTAAGATCTACTCCTCGCACAGTCCGTGGGCGCGCTCCGGCAAGTCGCTCGGCGAAGCGATGGAAGTCGCCGACACCCTCGGCCTCAACAAGATCGTCTGCGGCTACGGCCCCGATGACTTCAAGGATCTCGAAGCGATCAAGAAGACCGCCGCCAATACCAATGAAATTTACGAAGTGCTGAAGAAAAACGGCTTCACCCTCTTTCAGCACAACCACGACTTCGAATTCCAGCGCATCGACGGCAAGCTCAAATACGAGATTTACCGCGAACTCTGCCCTGGCGTCAAATACGAAATCGACTGCTTCTGGTCGACCAACCTCGGCGTCGAAGATCCGGTCAAGATGCTGAAGCTCTTCGCCAAGGACACCATCCTCCTCCACATGAAGGACGGCATTTCCCAGCAGGCGGTCGGCGGCAAAGCGATGGTCAACGGCATCCTTGAGCGCAAAGTTGAACTGATGCCGCTCGGCACCGGCACGCTGCCGATCAAGGAACTGGTCGCCGCCGCCCCGGCCCAGGTCGAAGCGATCGTGGTCGAGCTCGACTTCTGCAACATCGACATGTTCACCGCGATCGAGCAGAGCTACAAGTTCATGACCCAGAACGGCCTCGCCGCCGGCAACAAGTAATCGCCAAAGGACGCGAAAGCATTATGAAACCCACCAAAGTCGGTATTATCGGATGCGGGATGATCAGCGACACCTATTTCAAGGCCGCGACCAAGTTCAACATCCTCGAAGTTGTGGCCTGCGCGGACATCATTCCGGCCCGCTCCAAAGCCAAGACCGAACTCTACGGCGTCCCCGCCATGACCAATGCCAAGCTGCTGGCCCAGAAGGATATTGAGATCGTTCTCAACCTCACTCCGCCGCAGGTTCACTCCCAGATCGCGATCGACACCCTGACCGCCGGCAAGCATGCCTATTCCGAAAAGCCCTTCGGCGTCGACTCCGCCGATGCCGCCAAGGTGATGGCGCTGGCCAAAAAGAAGAAGCTCCGGGTCGGCTGCGCCCCTGACACCTTCCTCGGCGGCGGCCAGCAGACCGCCCGCAAGATGGTCGACGACGGCTGGATCGGCAAAGTCCTCTCCGGCACCGCCATCGTGATGGGCCGCGGTCCGGAAAAATGGGGCCACGCCCCGTTCTTCTACGACTACGGCGCGGGCCCGATGCTCGACCTCGGCCCGTACTACATGACCGCGCTGGTCAACATCCTCGGCCCCGCCAAGAGCGTGACCGCGGTGACCACCAAGGGCTTCGACTACCGCACCTTCGGCGCGGAAGTCGGCGAAACCTACAAGGACCAGTACAAGCCCTTCGACAACTACCCGGTCACCGTCACCACCCACCTGACCGGAGTGATCGAGTTCCATTGCGGCGCGGTGATCACCGTCATCACCAGCTTTGACTGCTACAAGCACGGTCATGCCCCGATCGAGCTCTACGGTACCGAGGGCTCGCTCCAGGTGCCCGACCCGAATACCTTCGGCGGCCCGGTCCGGCTTTTCCGCCCCGGCTACACCGACTGGCAGGAAGTCC
>CAZRFG010000049.1:0-14227 GCA_964599205.1 uncultured Victivallaceae bacterium | reverse complement strand
GGAGCGGGCGGCGGCGGAAATTCTCAAGCTGAGACTCGACGCCTTGATCTGGCTCCACCCCTCGGTGGAGCGCTACGATACGATCCGGCTGCTGGATCGCGGCAATCTCCCGGTCATCTGCGTCGGCCGCGCTCCGGAAGATTGCCGCAACAGCGTGATGTACGACTATCCCGACGCCGGACGGGCGGTCGCCCGCTATTTTCTTGACAACGGCATCAAAACCCCGGTTTTCCTCGCCGACGGGCAGGAAAAAGAGTATGCCGACATGACCCAGTCTTTTTGCGAAGCGATGGCCGCCGCCAACCGGACTCCGGACTTCCGGCGGCTGCTGCTCGACACCGGGCGGATCGAGGAGGCGGTGGAGCGGCTGCGGCGCGAAGAACTGGCGGTGGATGGGGTGTTTGCGTTCGGCCGTTTTTTCTGGCAGTTCGCCGAGAGCTACCGCCGGGTATTCGGCGAGGAGGCCTTTGCGGCGCTGCCGGTGGTCACCAACAAAAGCATTCACTGTCCGGGCCCCCGGCGCGCCTATCTCGACTTCGATGCGGCGATGCTCGGCAAAAGCGCGGCGGAGATCATCAAACGCCGGTTCCAAGGTGAAATCGAACCGCTGCGGCTGAAGCTCGCCGCGACGGTCAAACGGGATTGACCCCGGGGAGGATTGAGCGATGCGGCTTACGGGCGGGAATTTGCGGGAAGTCTCCTTTCCGGTCGGCGGAATCGGAGCCGGATGCATCGGGATTTCGGGGGCCGGGCGGCTGGTTGACTGGGAAATTTTCAACCACGCCGGGAAGAACCTCGCCAACGGCTGTTCCCACTTCGCGGTGCGCGCCGAGCGCGACGGCAAGGTCGAGTCGGCGCGAATCCTCAACGGCGATCTCACCGGCGACCTCACCGGCTCCTTTGTGGGGCGCGAGGCGATGTTCCGGGGCTTCGGCTGGGGTCCCTCGGCCGATACCATGTGCGGACTTCCGCATTTCCGCGAAGTCGAACTCGACGGCGCGTTTCCGGCGGCGGAATTCCGCTTCGCCGATCCCGGCTTCCCCGGCAAGGCCAAACTGACCGCCTGGAGCCCCTTTGTCCCCGGCAATTCGGAGCTCGCGTCGCTCCCCTGTGCGATGTTTGAAATCGAGCTCACCAATAACAGCGCATTCGCTTACGACTACAGCTGCATCGGGGTGCTGGAGAACTTCTGGAACCTCGACGGCATGACCAACCGGGTCGGGCGCGACGGCGGCCTGACCCGGCTGGTGGTCGCCAACAACCTCGGCGAAAGCGATTTCGAGCGCGGCGAACTCGCGCTCTCCACCGATGCCGCCGAGGTTTCGTTTCAGGAATACTTTTATCGCGGCGGCTGGTGCGACTACCTCGAAGTCTACTGGAACGACCTCACCACGCCGGGGAAATTCCGCAACCGCCATTACGACGAAACCGGCAAACAAACGCGGTGCGACGCGGGATTGCTGGCCGCCCACCTCAAGCTCGGTCCCGGCGAGACCGGCACCGTCCGCTTCATCCTCTCGTGGCATATCCCCAACCGGCGCAACACCTGGGATGATCCCGCCAAAATCGCCGACGAACTGCGCCGCTCGGGCCTCGCCGAAAACCGCTGGCGCAACTATTACGCGGTATTGTGTCCTTCGGCGGCGACCGCGGCGGCGCGGATTTTCACCGATTACCAAGCGATTCGGCAACAGGTTTTCACCTTTCGCGCCGCGCTCCATGACTCGACCGTTCCGGCGGCTTCGCTCGAGGGGGCGGCGGAAAATCTCGCGGTGCTGATTTCGCCGACCTGCCTCCGGCTCGAAGACGGCTCCTTCTGGGCGTGGGAAGGAGTGGGGGTGGAAAAAGGCTCCTGTCCCGGCTCCTGCCAGCACGTCTGGAATTACGCCCAGGCGCTGCCGTTGCTCTTCCCCGACCTCGAGCGCTCGATGCGCGAGGCGCACCTCAAATACGGCCTCGACGAGCGCGGCGGCCTCCACTTCCGGCAGATGCTCCCCGCCGGGATCCAGGCGCAACCGGACTGGTTCCGGCCCTGCGTCGACGGGGCTTTCGGCGAAGTGATGAAGTGCTTCCGGGAGTGGAAGATTTCGGGCGACACCGCCTGGCTCCGGCCGCTCTGGCCGAAGCTCAAGCAGGTGATCGAATTCGCCTGGAGCCCGGCCAATCCCGACCGCTGGGATCCGGAACAAAGCGGCATCCTCACCGGGCGGCAGCACCATACCCTCGATATGGAGCTCTTCGGCCCCTCCGGCTGGCTCAACGGCCATTACCTCGGGGCGCTCAAAGCGGCGGCGGCCATGGCCGAAGCCTGCGGCGATCCGGGGTTCGCCGATCTCTGTTGCGAGATTTTCGCGCGCGGCTCGCGCCGCACCGAGGAGGAGCTTTTCAACGGCGAATATTACATCCAGAAGGTCGACCTCGACGATCCTTCACCGGCGGAGGGATTCGTCCACGAGTGGGGGATGTCGTACTTTGACGCCGAGCACGGCGAACTCAAGTACCAGATCGGCGAGGGGTGTTCGATCGACTCCCACCTCGGCCAGTGGTACGCTTCGCTCTACGGCATCGGCAAGGTGCTCGATCCGGCTCACAACCGCGCCACGCTGGAGGCGATCCACCGCTACAACTTCGTCCCCTCGCTCCGCGACTTCGCCAACACCTGGCGGGTTTTTGCCCTCAACGATGAGGGCGGGACGATGATCTGCCGCTGGCCCGAGGGCAAGCGCAAGCCGGTGATCCCGATCCCCTACAACTCCGAGGCGATGACCGGCTTTGAATGGGCCGCCGCGAGCCACCTGGTGATGACCGGCCATCCCGCCGAGGGCGAAGCGATGGCCCAATCGATCCGCGACCGTTACCGCGGCGGCAACCGCAATCCGTGGAACGAAATCGAGTGCGGCAGCAATTACGCCCGCGCCATGGCCTCCTACGCGATGCTTCAGGCCTACAGCGGCTTTTGCTACGACATGACGCGCGGCCTGATCGGCTTCGCGCCGGTGCTGCCGGGTGACTTCCGCTGCTTCTGGTCGCTGGGCACGGTCTGGGGCGTTTTTGAGCGCCGGAGCACCGGCAGCAAGCTCTCTATCCTCGGCGGCTCGGCGACCTTCCGCGCCTTCGGCATCGCCGGACAGTGCCGGACGCTCCCCGGCCGCCGCGCCGGGGAGCTCTACCGGCTCGAACGCCCGGTAACGCTTGGCGCGGGGGATGATCTGGAGTTTTCCTGATCAGCGCGCACCCGCGGAGTTTCACCGGGCCTGAGTCTCCTTCTCCACTTGGTTGGGCAGCTGGCGGTCAAATTCGATGCGGCCATCGGGATACATCGAACTCAGGCGGAGTCCGACTTCGCCGTTCCGGCGGAACTGCAGAATCCAGCGCTTCCCGTCCGGCGTCTCCACGGTCGCCTCGTCCAGATCGCCGAGTTGACGGACCCGGCTCGCGACCATCGTTCCATTCGACCGATCGGTTGCTTGCAGCACATGAAGATAGCGGACTTTGGCCGTCGGTTCGGGAGCCTCAATTTCCAGCCGCCAGTTGCCGGCCAACTGGTATTTTTTGTCGGGCTCCAGCGGCCAGTTGCGTCCGGAAGCGAAAAATTCCTTTCCCGGTCCGCCAATCACTTCGGCCGCCGCGCCGGTGGGCAGCAAGGTTTTCAAAAACAGTCTGCCGTTGTGGTGATCGGCCTGCCAGACGTTGCCCGGTTGCAATTCCGGCCGGTTGACAGTGTGGAGCAGAAACTGCTTGGTTTGATCGGGACGAACCGATTCAAGCCGGTCATAAATCACGAAAACATCCGGTTTGAGCCAGACGAACTGGCGGATCGCTTCGCGACACTTCCCTTTGCTGTAGCTTCCGGTCGCGTCGCCGGCGGCGTAGACAAAACCGGAACCGCTATGCAACGCGAGCGCTTTGGCGGCGGTGTTTGAATTCTGTCCGCCGTGATTGTAATAGGTTTTGTCATCCGGGCGGTTGCTCCATGAACGCCAGAAATGCGGCATCGGCTCGTTCGGTTCGTGGATCAGCAGCGTATTGTGCGCCACGCTCTGGGCGGCGAAATTGTGGTGATGATCCGTTTCGCTCCGGCTTCCGGCGTCAAGCGCGAGGAAATCATGTTTGAAAATCACGAAGCTGAGTTCATCATAATGCTGGTGATTGCCTTGCGAAGCGCCGAACCGGAAAGATCCGTAGGTTCCGGTCGGCTTCCGGTCGGACCAGAAGGTCAGCAATCCGAAGCTTGGCGCGTAAAAATAACATCGGGCGCCCTCGGGAACGGCTTTGATTTTCGCCGGATCGAAACGGGTGCATAAAAAGGGGAGCATGGGATAATCCCAAAAAGGAAATATGCGCCGCGCGGCGGGCAATTCCGACAAAATTCCATACATTTCAGCGGTCGCCCCGGGATCGATGGTCCCGTAGAAGTGGATATTCTGCGCCATATGATTGTACAGCATCGCCGTTTCAAAACGATTGTCGCCGTGGTGCATGTCGCCGATGCCGTGCACCAGATAATCGCCTTTTTCGTCCGGCAGGAAAGTCATTCCGCGGAAAAAGCGGTGATAGTTCCGCATCTGCTGCCAGCGATCGGCAATGTTCTCGCCGAACGCGGCCTCCCAACTGTAAAAAAACAGATGGGTCGCATACGGGTAGCTGCCGAACGCGTAGCCGACCGTCGCGCTGGCCAGCAAGCCGCTGCCGGCCGATATTTCGTCGCGGAAATCAAGCATCTTTACAAAAAGCTCCGCGCCGTTTTTCAGCATGGTCGCCGCTTCGGCGTCGGCGATGCCGTCGCCGTACAACGTGACGCCGAGGAAATACTGCAATGCCGGTTCCCCGTAATTGCCGTCCTGAAAACCGCCGATCGTGCGGCGAAAGGTAAACCGCCCGTCCGGCTGGGCGTCCCGGACGTAGCGGAGAATCGGCAAAATGAAATGACGCCGTTCCTCCGGGGTCAGATCGTTCCAGATGAGATCATAGGCCAGCATCGCATTGATCCGGGTGTTGCCGTTCAAGTCGATGAAGTTCCAGCCTTTTTCGCTCCAGGCGAGAACGCGCAAATAGAGTTCCAGGTAGGCTTTGGTTTTGTCCAGATACCGTTTGTCGCCGGCAATGGCATAGACCAGCGCGGCCCGGGCGGCCTGCCGGGCGCCATCGTATTTCACCAGCCGGGAACTGGCGGTTCCCGGCGTTTTCGGGTGGATCTTTCCGTCCGCATCGGTACTGAAACGATCGGTGTAAGGCTCGAATGGCGGGTCATCCGGCAGCTGATCGACGAATTCTTTCATCTGGTTGAATTCGCCGGGATTCCGTTTCACCGCTTGGCGAATGGCCGGCAGCGTTTCGGCATTGCAGAACAAGCGCGGATGCCCCGGACGGAGCTGGCGCAAATAGGAGTTATCGCGCAACAAACCGGTGGTGTCGGCAAAGAGGAGGCATGCCGCCAGCAGTCCGGCGGCGGCCAGCAATGATTTTCGCATGATCGACGCTCTTCAGATTTTCGGATCGTAATCGTCGACCGCAAAGAGCATGGTGGAACAGACTTTCTCCTGCAGAAGCCCTTTGCTCGCGGCTTCGGCATGGCCATCGAGAAACAGACTGTTCACCTTGTCGTTGCCATGAATGATCCACGGCCGGGCGCCCCAGGTACCGACGCCGCCGTCGTTGAGCACGCCCTGGCAGGCGCTGGAGCGAACCTTGCCGCGTTTTCCGTCAAAATAGGCGAGGAAGGTCGAAGGCGACGTGCCGACCGGCAGGTTTTTGTAGGCAATGTATTGCAGTCCGTCCGGCCGCACGACTTTGCTCAATTTGAAGGTGCTGATGGCCGGGGTCCGGTACATGCCTTCGTAATTGTAGGCGTATGAATAGTTTTCAATGACGCCGGTCCAGTTGTAAATATCGATGGTCTGTCCGGCGGAATTGACCATCAGGCTCTTGGGACACATCATGCTTTTGTAGTTGAATTTGGTGATCATGCCCCCTTGGACAAGGTATTTGGTCACCGTTGAATTGACGATCTCGTCATTGTAGGTATCCAGATAAAACCGCAGAAACATGCCGGCCTGCCGGAAATTGCCGAGGCAGCTGGTCTGATGAGCTTTTTCCCGGGCCTTGTTCAAGGCCGGCAGCAGCATCGACGCCAGAATCGCGATGATCGCGATGACTACGAGCAGTTCGATCAGAGTAAAATGTTTCTTCATCGGACGCATTCCTTTCGCTTGGGTTTGGATCAGGATTGATTTTGATGAATGACTAAGGTTTAGACATACCTGTCGTTTGTTTTCGTTTTTATCGCGGCGTGACTTCGCTCAGGAAGACGTTCTGGTAAATCCGCCGCGGCTGCGAACCGGGAAAATCCAGTCGCCGACGGCATTCTTCAAGCGCCAAACGCCCTAACGCCGTGTAATCGGCGCCGATGGTATTGACCGGGTGAAAACCGGGGAAGAGCAATGATTTGCCGTCGATGCCGAGAACACAGCGTTCATCGGTAAGCAAACGGCCGGTTTTCCGTTGGTAACGATCTATGGTCAGCTGCAGCCGGTGGCCGCCGAGCCAGAGGTAACCGGCGTCCGGATCACTGAGACAAGCGGGATCGTCAGCCCCGTCGTTGGCATTTTCGTGCCAGATGATCTCCCCTCCGTGCCGTCGCCAGAGATCGGCAAAAACGACACCGCGGAAATCAAACACGGTACCGTCATAGGCGCTGCCCGGCGTGTAATGGAAGGCATGAACCGTACGCCGTCCGTGCCGCAGAAAAAAATCCGTCGCCAGCTCCGCGGCCAAAACCGGGTCAATGTCCAGTGTACTGACCGTTCCGAAGTTTTTGTGCATATTGACGCCGATCACCGGCAAGTTTCGGGGAACGTCTTTGACAAAGGCATCATAACAGCCGATCAGGATCAGCGCGTCGCAACCCTTGGCGCTGGCGCAGCACCGTTCATATGAGGCCTCTTCCGGGGAAAGAAAGTCGAGTTGGACCTGGAAATCGGAATTCAATGCCTGCTGTTGAATTCCCCGGATGATGTAACCGCAATAGTGCGTATCAAGCGACCGCTGCAAGGTGATCATACCGATGCGGCGACTGCCGCGGCTGCATTGGGAACTCAGCACGTAAGCGCCCGAACCGTGCCGGATTTCCAGCAGTCCCCGCGCCTGAAGGATTTTCAAACCCCGGCTGACGGTTCCGTGCGTCAGGCCGAAGGTCTCGCCGAGTTCGCGCAACGACGGCAGCTGAGAGCCCGAAGGATAACTCCCGGTGGCGATCATCGCCTCCAGATATTGTAACATCGGACCATATTTTCTGGCGTCATCGGCATTGATATCGGGCATGTTTTATCCCTTGTAATCAGGTATTGAACGACCATCTGTACCAAAATGTACCATACAGTACCACTACAACAGTACATTATAACGCATAATACAGATAAAAACAAGCCGAGTTTGAAAAAAATAAAAAAAATCTGTTCCTGACGGTCATGGCATTGGCGGGGAAAATAATATTGAGCCTGGTGTCATTCATCGGCGGAGGTCCCTTCGCGTCCCCGGCGGTTCCGCCGCGTTCCGGCGGGGGATATTCCGGAATTTCGTTTGCCGCCGATTCGTTCGATGTCGCCGGCAAAAAGCGGCGGCGTCACTGGCGAAAATGGGCGGAAGATCCTGGCTCGACAGACAACATTCCGCATCGCAACCGTTTTTGAGAGAAAGCGATCGGGGGCTTGATAAGGCGATCAAGCCGAACTTTTGCCCCGGTGAGATATGCATCGGCGCGAAAAAAATTGCGGCAAAACCGATCCGGCTTCCCGCCCGGAGATGGTTACACTCCGGGACTGAAGCAGGACCGGCGGTTGCCGCCGACCGACCGTTTTCACCGGCTCCGCCATGCAATTCCAGCGCCGGGAAATAGAAAGCGGCATTCTGATGTTGAGTGCCGCTTTCTCCATGTCACGAGCCGTCCTTTTCGGTTCGCGCCGGTTCTTGTCTTTCAACAACCTGACCGAAAGTCCGAACAAGCTGACCGCATATTATTACAACGAAAACCCGGTCAATTCCCCCCGGTCGGTGCCGGCGATCAGATGGTTGCCGTCGCTGGAAAGCAGGGTCGGACGCCCCTCCACGCACCCCTGCGCGACAAGTTTTCCCGCACCGTCGATGACGAAGAGCGAGCCGTCGGCGCATGCGACGGCGAGGCGGTCGCCGGTTTTGCCGGGGACGGTGGCGAGGAGCAGGGGATCGGCCGGGAGCGCGGTGTAGAAACGGCTGGCGAGTTCCGGGGTGAAGGCGGCGACGAAGTTGCGGTTGAAGGCGACCGCCACCGACTTGGTTCCCTTTCCTTCGAAGTCGACGAGTTCGAGCCCGCGGACATTGGTGTTGCGGAGCATGGTCTTGCCGTAGGGGATGCCGCCGAAGGCGCGGATGCCGAAGCCGAGGTCGATTTCACGCTCGACCTTGCCGTCGAGGCCGCGGATTTGAATCCGGTTGACCGAGCCGTTGAAGTCGCCGACGAAGCGTTTGCCCTGCCCGGGAACCAGCTCCGCCACTTCAAGATTGTTGCGCCCGATGTAGCCGAAGCCGAAGGATCCCATGAAGGTCCCGTCGGCGGCGAAGGAAAGGTCGAAACTGCCTTTTTGCAGATTGGCGGCGTAGCGGTAGACGGTCGGGTGGCCGACCATGAAACCCCAGCTCAGCATGGAATTCCGGCCGTTTCCTTCCGGCAGCACGGTCATTCCTTCAAAAGTGCCCCACTCCTGGAAATTGCGCTTGAGGAGCTTTCCCTCCGGCGACAGGATTTCCAGCACGCCCGCGCCGCCGACGAAGATCAGCGGCTTGCCGGGCTCAAGCTCGGCCACCGCGATTTTGCAGACGCCGGGCATCGAATCCTTTGACCACCACATCCGCTCATATTTGATTCCATCCGGCATCGCCGAGGTAAAATTCCAAAGCTCCTTGCCGGTGGCGAAGTCGAAACAGCGGAGTTTCTCGTCGATCGCCCCGGTGTAAAGTCTCCCGGAGGCTTGATCGAAACAGAGCGCGCCGATCATCGCCGAGCCCGGAAAGGTCCGGCGGATCTTACCGTCGCGGTCGATCAGTAGCGCCTGGTTGCCGACCGCGACCACCCACAAGGTTTCGCCGCCAAACTCGATTTTGAGGTGTTCCGAGATGAAGTCGCCGGGCTTGATTTTCCACGCTTCGGCCAGTTGCGGGAGTTCGGCTGCCGCCGTTTCGCCCAGGGGCTTGCGTCCGGCGAAAATCGCCTCGATGCGTCCGGCGTCAAAAGCGGGCAGTGAAAATTCGCCGCCGACCGCGCTTCCCTGTTCGCCGAGGACGATGTTTTGGCCGTTTTCGAGAGTGACGGCGACGCCTTGCGCTCCGGCGAAACGGATGGTTTTGCCGTCGGCCTCGAACGCCACCGGCTTTTCCGCCCGGAAGAGACCGGGAATTTGCTCGACGCCGACGCCGCAGAGCCGCGCTTTTTCGCGCAGCAGGATGCCGCCGCCGGGCTGGAATGTCAGCAGCGCCTGGTCCGGCAGCCGGAGCGCGACTTGATTGTCCGCCTGGGCCGCCGAATGGAACTTGCCGGGAGCGCCGGGACGGAGCACCGAGACCAGGCGGATCGTCTGCCCTCCGGCGGCCGGGGTGTTGACGATGAACTGGGCGTCCAGGCCGTTGCTTTTGAGACTGGCGCCGCCCGCCACTTCGCGGATCGCCAGAGTGGCGGGGAGCGAACACGCGACCGTCCACGGCGCCGCCCCGCCCGGCGGGTCGAGTTGCAACTCGCCGTCGGGCGTCCGGCTCCACTTGCCGCCGGCGGCGGCTTCAAAATTGACGATCAGCTGGGCGCTTTTGGCATCGGCGAGCGGAGTTGCCGCATCGATTTCGAGCAGGAATCCATTTTCGCGGATCAGGATCAGCCGTTCCCAGTCGAAGCCGTTGAAGTCGGCGAGCTTGCCGCGGACAAAGGCGGTTTCGCCGACCCGGCCGGAGTCGAGGATTTCAGTGAAACGGCTGATTTTGGGACTCCCCAGCCCGTCGCGGTAACAGTGGAGCTGGTTGTGGCAGCCGCGCAAGAGCGGCACCCCGGCAAGCCGGAGACTGACCAGCGCGAAGTTGTGAAAGGGATTGCGGCCCGATTCATATTTGGCGTCAAGCAGCGCGAAGTCCGGCCCTTTGGCCCCGTCGCGGCGGAAGCTCAGCCACTCCACCACCCGGTCTTTGGGAAACGGGGGATTCCAGTCCTCCATCCCTTTGGCCTCGAAAACCGCCTTTTTCCACTTGCCGTCGGTGTCGGCGAAAAAGTTGTCGGGATAAGGAGCGGCCGGGAAAAAGGACTGTCCGAGCCGGAATTCATCGGCGTTGAAGTCGCGGCGGCATCCGGCGATATCGGCCGGCGCCTGGTTGCCGGCGAGATACGCCATCGCGTACAACAGCCGCATCGTCGAATTCTGCTGCGACCAGTCGTCCGCGGTGCGGTCGGCAAGCAGTGCGAAGTTGGCGATATAGCGCTCCAACACCGGCGACTTGACATATTTGACGCCGCCGTCGAGCAGCGCGAAGTCGATCGCCGGAGCGAGAAAGGTGTTGTACCAGAAAAGCGACCCCACATTCATCGCCGGATACCGGTCGAGCGTGGCGAACAGCCGCCGCGACACCGCCAGCGCGTCGCGTCCGTCGCGCGAGGGATAGTATTTGTCGAAGTAGCGCCCCAGCACATAAACCGTCATCGCTTCCGAGAGATAGTGGCGGTCGAGGAGTTTCGCCGGGGTTTCCTTGATTTCGTAAATTTTGAAAATGCCTTTGTCGCCCTCGCGGCGGCGGTTCTGGAGCTGTTGGTAGAATTTTCGGGTCACCCGGAGCCGGTCTTCCGCCGAGAAGAAGGGGTGTTCCTCGACCAGATCCCAGTAGAGCATCAGCATGGTCGCATTGTAGTGATAGGGCTTGCCGAGGGGATCGTGCAAATCGGCGTAGACGAATTCGCCATCGAGCCGATTGAGCTCGTCGGAAGCCTTGGCGTCGGGAAAGGCGAGGCGGAGGAATTCGGCGGCGAACCTGGTGTCGCCGGTCATGTAAAAAAGGGCGAGGTTTTTGCTCAGGAGATTCCAGCCAAAAGCGAGACTGTCGCCCGAAGCGGGGCAATTTTCCCACAATTTCGCCTCGACCGCGGACGCCGGAACTTTCCGGTTCCGGCCGAGTTTGATGTCGGCAAGGTAGCCGACTTTGAGGTCTTTTCCCGCCGGGAGCGCGCGGAGCATTTGGCAGAAGCGTTCGACCGCGGCGCGGTCACCGGCTTCATCGCTGCCGCCAAGGGTGATCACGTTGTGCTTGTCGCCGAAGACGTCGTGGACGCTCCGGATCACCATGCCGCCGCCGACCCCGGGGTATTTGCCGTCGAGCAAGGTGTAATGGCGGTTGTAAAGCATCGCCACCGTCCGGTTGACATCGCGGCTGCCGATGGTGATCACATTGGCGGCAAGCCCGGTCGCCTTTTCCAGTTCGCGGTCGTCGATGACCTGGAGTTCGACTCCGGTTTTTTCCTTGACCGCGGCATTGATGGCGGCGGCGAGGTCGCGATATGCGGCCGGGACGACAATTATCGCGGCGTTTTTGCCGCCGGCGACGAGATCGGTGTCGATGACCAGGTCGCGCGACTGGATTTCGAGCACGCCGGGGATCCTCATCGGATCGGCCTTGAGCGGCGGGAACGGCGCATCGGAACTTTCGAGCTTGAACCCCAGAAGCCGGATTTCCGGCGTTCCCCCGGCGGTGACGATAAAGGCGGCCACCTGGGTGGAACCCGCCGGAGCTTGAATATCGACCGCGGTCAAACTCGCCTCACCGTCGTAGTCCTTGAGCGGCACTTGCCGCAGATACTCCGAATTGCCGAAGGTTTTGAGGGGATAGGGGTGGAACCGGAGCTGGAGGAACGCCCCCTTGCGGCTTTTGCCGGGAAGCGGGGAAGTCTCCAGCGTCGCCCGGTAATAGCGTCCCGCCACGGCGGGGAACTGGCGGGTCAGGCCGAGACTTCCCCGCGGATCGGAGACCGCAAGTTCCGTAACGCGGCGACCGCCGGGAATCGTCGCCTGCCGGATCTCGCCGGCCTTGCCGGACTCGTATTTGCTCCAGCCCGCGGGCAGGCCTTTGGCGAAGTCGGTGAAATCGGTTTTCCAAACGACCTCCGGCGCGGCAAAGAGCATCGGGACGAGGGCGACGGCGAGGAGAAGTGCAATCCGTTTTTTCATAGTTCAGATTCCAATATACTTTCCGGCGGGATAGAAAAATTCTTCATAAAGTTTCGCCGTCCGGGCCTGGTAGGCGAAGGGCGCGCAATGGCCGTCGGCGAAAATCGCGCTGACGTCGGTTCCCCGGCCGTCGTGGCGACTCCAGGCGATCTGGCCGTCCAGCCGGTCTTCCCACTTGGTGTTGCCGTTGAACATGATGTCGAAGTAATAGGCGTCGAGGGTGGTGACCAGTTTGCTGGGGGAGCGGACTTTGCCGATTTTGGTGTAGGGATAATACTGGGTCCAGCCTTCGCTGCCGAGCATGTAGCTGCGGCCGTAGCCGCCGGACTGGTATTCGTAGGCCCAGCCGGCTTTCATCGGCGTCCACGGGGTGATCACCCCGGCGAGGCAGCTCAGGGATTTGCCGTTCTCCTTTTCCGCCGCCGGACACATCGGCACCGCCGCGGTTGCGACGTCGCGGTATTTGCGGCTGTAAAGCTCCTTGGCATACGGTTTCTGCAAATTGTACCACGGTTTGTTGCCGGGCGCTTTGTCCGGCGTCACATAGTCTTCATTGTCGTTGCCGTACATCAGATCGCAAGTGCCCATCTGTTTGCCGATGTTGAGGCAGGCGGTTTTGGTGGCGGCGGCGCGAGCCTTGTTGAGGGCGGGCAGCAGCATCGAGGCGAGAATCGCGATAATCGCGATGACGACCAGGAGCTCGATCAGGGTGAAACGACTTCTTTTCATGGCTTGCAATCTCCTTGTGGTGCGGGAATGATTGATGTGGCGGAAACGATTTTCGGGGCGGACCGGACTCCTCCGGCAGCGGCGGATTGCGGTGCAAATTGAAGTTTTGACCGTCGGTTTATGAAATTTCGGTCAGGATGCAACTGGTCTCGATGCGCCTGGGGCTGGCTCCCGGCGACTCGATCCGCCGCATGCATTCGGCAAACGCAACTTCGCCGATTTCGGTATAGTTCGGTCCGATGGTGTTGACCGGAGTGTACCCCGGTACGATCCGCGATTTACCGTCGATCGAGAGCAAACAGACGTCGTCGTTCAATTCCCGTCCGGTCGTCTCCCGGTAGTGAATCATGGTCCGCTCGCACTCGGTGCCGCTGACAAAGAGATATCCGCAGTCGCGGTCGGCGAAAAGCGGCATCAGCGAGCGGTAGAATTCATGAGTCAGCGACAGCCGGCCCTCATACTTGTCCAGGGGAAGAATCGTTTCCGCTTCGCCGCCGCGTTCCCGGAATTCAGTGCTGAAACAGTTCGCCCGGTACTGATAGAGCGGCACCGGGAAACTGAGCAGTTTGACCCGGCGGATGCCGCGCCGGAGAAAAAAGTCCGCCGCCAGCTCCATCGCCTGGCGGTTGTCCATTCCCACCAGCGAAGCCACCGAGAATCCCCGCAGCATATCCACTCCCACCACCGGGCGGCGGCGCGGCAGATCCTGCAGAAAAAGATCGTAGTTTCCCAGCAGCAGCAACGCATCGGCTTCCAGCGCGGCCTTTTCGACTATCTCATACGAGGTCTGCTGGTAATAGCGCAAATGCATGTTGAGGGTGGTGCCGGTCGCCGCCGCGAGATTCTGGATGCCGAGCACGATATGGGCGCAATAACTGTCGTAAACGTTGCAGTGTTCGGAGAACACCGCGATTTTGCGCCCGCCGCTGCTTGCCGCGGGCTCCTTGCGGGCGGTCACATAAGCGCCGGAACCGTGCCGGAGTTCGAGCAATCCGCGTTCAGCTAGGTATTCCAGTCCCCGCGCCGCGGTGCCGCGCGAAAGTTCAAACTCGACGCAAAGCGTCCGCAGCGAAGGAATTTTCGTCCCGGTCGGATAATGTCCACCGGCGATCATCGCTTCGATGAATTCAACCATCGCCTGATAACGGTTTTGAGGAGTGTTATTCATAATGTGTCCCAATCTGTCCCATCGTTTGTTCTAATTATAGGACATTTGCCAAAAAAGTCAAGACCGGATTTGAAAAAAAAAGCAATTTCTTTGCGATCGGGAAAAA
>CAZRFG010000048.1:0-14340 GCA_964599205.1 uncultured Victivallaceae bacterium | reverse complement strand
CTCCGCGCCAATGCCCGCGTCATCCGCCTGGTTCAAGCCATCCACGCCAAAGGCGGCATCGCCGCCGCCATCTGCGCCGCCCCGATGGTCCTCGCCCGGGCCGGCCTCCTCGCCGGACGGCGCTTCACCGGCT
This sequence comes from uncultured Victivallaceae bacterium, assembly GCA_964599205.1. Taxonomy (GTDB): domain Bacteria; phylum Verrucomicrobiota; class Lentisphaeria; order Victivallales; family Victivallaceae; genus JAVBUI01. The sequence continues at coordinate 14,207 of CAZRFG010000048.1, read as the reverse complement.
ACCCCGGCTTCGACGCCGATTTCGGCGGCGCGCCCACCGGCAAGCCGGCCGAATCCGACGGCCGCGTCATCACCGGCCGCGGCCCCGGAGCCACCTTCGCCTTTGCCGCCGCCGTCGCCGCCGCCCTCGGGCTGGCCGACCAGGTCAAAGCCCTCTACCCCAAAATGATGCTGTCCGAAAGCCAATTCTGATGTCCTGCTTCGAAATTCTCAAAACCTCGTCCGAAACCGCCGCCCGCCGCGGCCGCATTACCACCCGCCGCGGCACCGTCGAAACCCCCGTTTTCATGCCGGTCGGCACCCGCGCCACCGTCAAAGCGATGTCCCCCGCCGAAATGGAGGAGCTCGGCGCCGAAATCATCCTCGGCAACACCTATCACTTACTGCTCAAACCCGGCCTCGACATCATGGCCAAAGCGGGCGGGCTCCATCAGTTCAGCAACTGGAAACGCTCGATCCTCACCGACAGCGGCGGCTTCCAGGTCTTCAGCCTCGCCAAACTCCGCAAAATCACCCCGGACGGGGTCAAATTCGCCTCCCATATCGACGGTTCGCGCTTTTTCCTCGGTCCGGTCGAGTCGATGAACACCCAGCGCGTGCTCGACTCCGACATCGTGATGGCCTTTGACGAATGCACCCCCTACCCGTGCACCTACGAGGCGGCAGCGAAGTCGCTCGCCCTCACCCACCGCTGGGAACGGATGTCCTTTGAACAGGAACTCAACCCCGGCCAGCTCCGCTTCGGCATCGTCCAGGGGGCGATGTACAAGGATCTGCGCATCCACTCCGCCCGCGAACTCGCCGCGATCGACTTCGACGGCTACTCGATCGGCGGTCTCTCGGTCGGCGAGCCCGAGGAGATGATGTTCGACATGCTCGACGTCACCACCCCCGAAATGCCGTGGGCCAAGCCCCGCTATCTGATGGGCGTCGGCACCCCCAAACAGATCGTCGAAGCGGTCGCGCGCGGCATCGACATGTTCGATTGCGTGATGCCCACCCGGCTCGGCCGCCACGGCAGCGCCTTCGTCGGCAAGGACACCATCCCGGTCAAAGCCGGCCGCTATGCCGAAGACTTCACCCCGATCGATGAAAACTGCGGCTGCTACGTTTGCCGGAACTTCACCAAGGCCTACATCCGCCACCTCTTCAACGTCGGCGAAATCCTCGGCGTCCGGCTGGTCACCTGGCACAACATCCACTACTATTTGAACCTGATGCGCCGCATCCGCGCCGCCATCGAAACCGATACTTTTGCCGAACTCCGGCGCGAATTTCAATAAACAGAGTCGATTACAAAAGTATTTTCGGAACGATCCGAAAGCGGATGTTTTTCCGCATGATCGGGTAGATTGAGGGGCATACCCCAAGCGGTATGTCCCGAAATCGCTCCCGGTCAGGCGGGGAAACAGACCTTTCGGGCGGCCGAAAGGACTTTTGCAATCGACTCAACAACCCTAAGGATATTTTATTATGCAGGAAGAAAAAATCGTCATCATCGGCAGCGGTCCCGCCGGCCTCACCGCCGCCATCTACGCCGCCCGCGCCAACCTCAAGCCGTTCCTCGTCTCGGGCACCCTCCCCGGCGGCCTCCTCACCCAGACCAGCGAAGTCGAAAACTTCCCCGGCTTCCCCGATGGCATCCAGGGCTTTGACCTGATGTCCCAGATGCAGCAGCAGGCCGAACGCTTCGGCACCCGGCTCGAATACGACAGCATCGACAGCGTCAACCTCACCGACGGCGGCGAACAGGAAATCCGCCTCTCCGGCGGCACCGAAATCTCCACCAAGGCGCTGATCATCGCCACCGGCGCTTCCCCGCGTTACCTCGGCCTTCCCTCCGAAGAGAAGTTCCGCAACCGCGGCGTCTCCGCCTGCGCCACCTGCGACGGCGCCTTCTTCGTCGACGTCCCGGTGCTGGTGGTCGGCGGCGGCGACTCGGCGATGGAGGAAGCCACCTTCCTCACCCGCTTCGCCTCCAAAGTCTACCTCGTCCACCGCCGCCAGGAGTTCCGCGCCTCCCCGATCATGGTCGACCGCGCCCGCAACAACCCCAAAATAGAATTCATCCTCGACTCCTCCGTCGACGAAATCCTCGGCGACCACGAAGTCAACGCCGTCCGCGTCCGCAACCTCATCACCAACGAAGTCCGCACCATCGATTGCAAAGGCTACTTCGCCGCCCTCGGCCACATCCCCAATACCAACCTCTTCAAGGGCCTCGTCGAACTCGACGACACCGGCTATATCCAGCTCCAGCACCCCACGTCCAAAACCAACCTCAAAGGGGTCTTCGCCGCCGGCGACTGCGCCGACCGCATCTACCGCCAGGCCATCACCGCCGCCGCCATGGGCTGCCGCGCCGCCATCGACGCGGAACACTATCTGGCGGAATAAAATCATGGGGAGAGGTCCGGGGGCTTCGGGCTCCCCGGCCGCCCCCCGGCATACCGCAGAGCGGCCTTGACCCTCACCCGCTTTGAGGGAACGAAATGCAGTTCCCGCCGCCTCTGGCGGCTTTGTTGCCGACTCCATAGAGAGACGGCGGCGGGGCAACGCCTTTTTGAAAAAAGGTTTGCCCGTCACGCCCTCTTTACAAAAAAAATTCGGAGGGATCTCCGCTTTTCACGAAAAGACCGCCGAACGTCCGTGCTTGATGAGGCGACGCCGCGCTTGAACGGCCCGCGGTGCGGCCAAACTGTTTCGGCTTGCGCGCGCCGGACTCAGCGGTACAAGTCGAGGATCGACTGATAGGAGAGCGGGCCGCCGAAGATGGAAAGGGCGGATCCGACGGTATAATGAATGCGGCCCTGGCCGAGGGTTTCGATGGTCCGGATGTCGTCAAAAGAGGCGATGCCGCCGGCGTAAACGCAGGGGATCGGCGAGGATTCGGCGAGGAGTTTGACCAGATCGGTTTCGATCCCCTGCTGCTTGCCCTCGACATCGACGGCGTGGATCAGGAATTCGCAGCAGTAGCGACCGAGGTCGGCCAGGGTTTCGGCGTTGACGGCGAGCCGGGTGAATTTCTGCCAGCGGTCGGTGACGATGTAGTAGGCGTCGCCGCGGAAACGGCAGCTCAAATCGAGCACCAGGCGGTCGCGCCCGGTGACGGCGAAGATTTTTTCGAGTTCGCCGCGTTTGAGTTCGCCGTCCTTGAAGATCGCACTGGTGACGATGACCTGGGCGGCGCCGGCGTCGAGCCAGGCCTGGGCGTTGGCGGCGTTGACCCCGCCTCCCAGCTGGAGGCCGCCGGGCCAGGCGGCAAGGGCGCGCCGGGCCGCCTCTTCATTGCCGGAGCCGAGCTGGATGACGTGGCCGCCGGTGAGGCCGTCGCGGCGATAAAGCGCGGCGAAGTACTCCGGACCGTGCGGAGAGACGAAATTGGTGGCGACTTCGCTTGAATCGTCACGCAGACTGGAGCCGACGATCTGCTTGACTTTGCCGTCGTGGAGATCGATGCAGGGCCGGAAGCGGCTTCTCATTTGATCGCCTGTTCAAAGCCCGGGAGCGAACCGAATTTCTCGCGCATCAGCGCGCGTTTGGCTTCGTCGGCATGCTTCCAGTCGTTGCGGAGGCCGCATTCGATCAGGAACGGAAGTTCGCTCTTGAAGAACGGACTGGGCATCTCAAATTTGGGATCGGCCAGCCGGAGATAGTCGTGCTCGAGGATGGCGAGGTAGAAGCCCTGATCTTTGAGCTTGAACTTGGCTTCCAGCCGGTTGATGAAGCGGGGGATCAGGTTGGCCGGCAGCTCCTCGACCTTGCCGTCGCCGTGGCGGACCATCAGTTTGCCGTTTTTGAACTCGTCGGCGCGTACCAGTTTGCGGCCGGGAAGCTCGATGGTGATCGAGCGCAGCTGCTCGGTATAGAGGATTTCGTAAAGTTTGCGGGTTTCCTTGAAAACGGCGTTGAGCGAATCGGCGAATTTGGCCTGATCGTTGGCGGCGGTCTTCTCCTCGGGCATCGCATTGGCGGGGAGCCGCAGTTTGCGGCTGGAGGCCTGACGCTGGAGCGAAGCGAAATCGCCGATCTCCGGCGCGGAAACGTCATCCCAGAAGGCCAGCACCAGATCATCGCGTTCTTTTTTGGTATCGGCGAGGAAGGCGTTGACCCGGTTCTGGAGTTTTTCGCGGTTCGCTTTGTCGAGTTCGCTGGAGGCGCTGACCACTTCGGCGGCGCCCGCCTTGGCCTGTTCGACCGCCTGCTGCTGGGCCTTTTTGCGTTCGATTTCCTCAGCCAGGCGTTTGGCTTCGGCGGCTTTGCGGGCTTCGACCGCGGTGAGGAAGCGGGCGCGGGCTTCCTTGCGCATCGGCTCGACCCGGCGGCGGTCGTCGATCCGGCCGTAGAGTTCGGTGATGGTGTTGAGCTTGGCGCGTTCATCCGGCGTGGCCGGAGCCGGGAATTTGGTGAAAAAGGCATCGCATTTGCGCAGGAAATCATCCTCCTCGGCGGGATGGGTGCTGAGGAAGTTCTGCAATTCGTCGATGCCGGCCAGATAAGCCGGGCGGGTGACCGGTTTCGGCTTCTCGACCGGTTTCGGCGGCGGCGGCGCTTTGTCGGGAGTCGCGGTTTTGGCGGTTTCCACTTTGGCGGCGGCTCCGGCGAGGCTGATCGAGCCGTCCGGATTGGCCTGGAGCTTCAAAAAGGCGAGCACCTTGTCCTGATACGGTTTGTATTTCTCCGGCAGCTTGCCGGAGCGGACCACCGCATATCCGGCGGTGGCGACGATGACGATTAAAACGAGCACCGAAGCGACCGCGATCACCACTTTTTTGACCCACTTGTAGTCCCGTTTCGGTTTTTCCGAAAGGAGCTGGCCGAGCTTTTCGGCGATCGGCGGCGCGGCTTTGACTTCATCTTCTTTGCCGGCTTTGACCGAGAGGCCCTTTTTGACGGGAGCTTCGGCGCCGCCCTCGGCGGCCGGAGCGGGGCTGTCCGCCGCCGGGTTGGCGGGCGCGGCGGGAGCGGGAGGGGCGATGGTTTTCGGCTCGGCCGAGGCGGAACCGACCGCGATTTTGCTCTCGCCCGAACTTTTCATCAGAGCCGGAGCCGGTTCGGAGGGACGCAGACTCATCTCGCCCGGCGCTTTGGTGACGCTGCCGAGCTTGGGCCCGTTGGCGTGAATGTCGCCGAGCTTGCCCGAGGTGGCCACGGTCTGGCCGAGCTTGAGCCCGTCTTCGGATTTGAACGCGCCGAGTTTCGAGCCGCCCTCGTGCTCCTTGCGGGAAATGCCGGAAGGCGCCGACTCCTTGGGCGGAACCAGCGACGGCTTTTCGGCGGGCTTGGCTTCGGCAGGTTTGGCGGGAGCGGCGGGCTTGGACGGCGGCGCGGTCACCTTGGGCGCGGTGACTTTCGGCGGCGCGGTCACCTTGGGCGCGGTGATTTTGGGCGGCGCGGATTTCGGCTTTTCAGCCTGCGGCATGGTCGGCAAGGTGATGTTTTTATTGGGAATATTGAGTTTCGGCGGCGCGCCGCCGGGAACCGTGATCCGGGGCGGACCGGCGGGCTTGGCCGCCGGGGCGGCGCCCGTGCCGAGGAAGTTGCCGAGGTCGGCGGAGAGTTCGGCGGCGGTCTGGTAACGCTCGTTGATGTCTCTTTTCATCATCTTGACGATGATGCGGTTTAGCTCGGGCGGCAGCTCGGCGGTGACTTTGATCGGCTCGGTCAGCGTGCCCTCGACGTGCTGCTTGGCGATTTCGTTGCCGTCCTTGCCCTGATACGGGAAGCGGCCGGTGACCAGGTGGTAGAAGCTCGCGCCAAGGCTGTAGATATCGCTGCGGATGTCGGTCGCCACGCCGGTCAACTGTTCGGGGCTGATGTACTGCGGGGTGCCCATCACCTCTTCCTCATCGGCGCCGGAGTCGGAGCCGACCGCCACCCGGGCGAGTCCGAGGTCGGCGAGCTTGGCCTGGCCGCGCTTGGTCAGCATGATGTTGTCCGGCTTGATGTCCTGGTGAACCAGCTTCTGCTCGGTCCAGGCGCAACCCAGCGCTTCGGTGATGTCGCGAATGATTTCGGCGGCCCGTTTCGGATCGACTTTGCCCTCGTTCTTGAGCACCTGTTTCATGGTGCTGCCGTCGATGAACTCCATCGCGAAGTAGAAAATGCCGTCCTCCTCGCCGACCGCGTAGGCCTGGACGATGTTGGGATGGCTGATCCGGGCGGCGACGCGGGCTTCACGGATGAAATTCTGGATGAATTCGGTATCAGCGGTGAATTTCTGCTGCAGAATCTTCAGCGCCACCGGGCGGTCGAGCGAGATCTGGCGGGCCAGAAAAACCACCCCGACTCCGCCGCGTGCGAGTTCGCGCACGATCGCGAAGTCGCCGATCACGCATCCCGGACTCAAATGGTCGGCAGGCAAAGTTATTTTGGCGCCGCAAAGCGTACAATCGAGCTCTTCGCCCGGCTTGCCTTCGACGATGGTCTGGCACTGTGAACAGAGAAATCGCATGACTATAGGTTCCACCCTTGAACATTGTAACGGGCCGTACTGAAATAATGGGCTAATATATCGTGCGCCCATGGAAAAGTCAAGATACCGGCAATGGGAATGTCAGAAAAAAATCAACCCGCCGCCGCCGGTCCGCCGTGCCATTGACTCAGCTTGATTCACTCTCACGGCGTCAGCAACATACAGTCCCCGTAACTGTAGAAACGCATCCGGGCGGCAATCGCCTGCCGATAGGCCGCCAGCACTGTTTCACGCGGGGCAAAAGTCGAAACCAGCATCATCAGCGTGCTCTTGGGCAAATGGAAATTGGTCAGCAGCCCGTCCACCGCGCGGGGGCGGTAGGGCGGGTAGAGGAAAATATCGGTCCGACCGCGCCCGGCAGCAACCGTGCCGTCCGGTTCGGCGCAGCTCTCAAGCACCCGCACCGTGGTGGTGCCGACCGCCCAGATCCGGCCGCCGGCGCGGCGGGTGCGGTTGACCAGCGCCGCGGTCGCTTCGGGAAGGGTAAATTCCTCGAAGTGCATCCGGTGCTCGCGGACATCCTCGACCGAAACCGGTTTGAAGGTGCCGGGGCCGACGTGGAGGGTCAGGGCGGCGGTGGCGACGCCCTTGGCCCGCAGCTGATCGAGGATGGTTTCGGTGAAGTGGAGTCCGGCGGTCGGAGCCGCCACCGCGCCGGGTTCGCGGGCGAACACGGTTTGATAGCGCTCGGCATCGGCGTTTTCGTCGCCGCGCCGGATGTAGGGCGGGAGCGGGATGTGGCCGTAGCGGCGCTGGAGCGTTTCAAGGTCGGAGCCGAAAAAGCGGACCTCAAACGCCTCGTCCTCGCAGCGGCCGAGGACTTCAAAGCCGTCGCCGAGCGTATTGACTTCGCCGTCGGGGCCGGTGAAATAAGCCGGAGTCCCGGGCGTGGCGCGTTTGCCGGGTTTGAGGAGCACCTTCCAGACCATCCCCGAAGCGTCGAGCGCCGCGACCAGCAGCATTTCGAAGCGGGCGGCGTCGGCGAGGCCGTTTTTGCGCGCGAACATTCTCCCGCGCAAGACCTTGGTGTCGTTGAAAATCAGCGCGTCGCCCGGCCGCAGATAGTCGAGAATGGCGGGGAAGTCGCGGATTTCGCACCCGCTCCCGTCGCGTTTCAGCACCAGCATCCGCGAGCCGTCGCGCTTCTCGGCCGGGTGCTGGGCGATCAATTCCTCCGGCAGATGGTAGTCGAAGTCGGAAGTCGAAAGCATGGTCAGCGCCCCTGCCGCTTCATCTGCTCGCGGGCGAGCCGGAGCCGGGCGAGTTCCTCTTCGCTGAGCGAATTGATCCCGCCGACCGAAATTTTGTCGAGCAAGCGGTCGAGTTCGCCCTGGGTGACCGGACGTTCGCCGCCGCCTTCGCCTTCGCCGCCGCCGACCGAGACGTTGACGTCCGGACGGTTCCAGGCGGTACGGTAGTCGGTGGAGCGGAAGCTGCGCTCGGAAGCGGGGGCTCCCGCAGCCCGCCGGGAACCGCCGGAGGCGAACATCCGGAGCGGATCCCACTCGAGGCGGACGCCCCGGAAACACTTCATCAAAAGATACCCGCCGAGGAAGCCCCCGAGGTGGGCGAGGTGGGCGACCCCGCCGTTGATTTTACCGGCTTCGCTGAGGATTTCGATGATCGTAAAGCAGATCACCATGGTGCTGGTTTTGAGCGGCCAGAAGGGCATGAAGATCATCACGAAGCGGCGGTTGGGCTCGACCATCGCCGCCGCCATCATCACCGCATAAACCGCGCCGCTGGCCCCGAGCAGCGCAAACGGGCTCGACCAGTTGAAGGCGAGAAAGAGCAGGTTCCCGGACAGCGCGCCGACAATGTAGAGCCAGAAAAAGCGGGTCGATCCGATGACCGGGGCAACCAGCGATCCGAAGAGATACAATCCCCACATGTTGAAGAAAATATGAAAAAATTCAACATGCAGGAACCCGGCGGTCAGCACCCGGTAGACCTCCCCCCGGCGGAAACTTTCCCCGGTCAGCGCCAGCGAATCGGCGAGATTCGGGTTGAAAGTCACCAGAACAAAAACGATGACGTTGGCGATGATCAGCTTCCAGACCATTCCCATGCCGTCGTCGCCCTGGAAAAACTGCGGCTGCCGCCGCATGTAATTGCGATTGAACAATCCCATCTTTGCACTTTTCTCCTACGGTGAATCGGCGTCCTCGTCGAGGAGCTTCCGGAGCGGCCTGCCGCCCAATTCGATGTCTTCGATCACGGCAAAGCCGTCCTTGACCCGGAACAGCAGCACCGCTTCCTTGCGGCGCACTGCTTCGAGAAATAATTTTTCGGCTTTTTCGGCCTGGCGTTCATTGATGTAATAGCGGCTGAAGGGCGGGGAAAAACGGGCCGACGAAAAATTCCAGTACTGCAGTTTGACCGCGAGCGATTCGATATTCCGGTCGGGTTTGGGCGACAGGAGATCGAACTGGGCGAAACCGTCCGGCCCTTCGCTCAACGTGACATAACCGCGGCGGGCGTCCGGCGGCAGCTGCTCGGAACGCGCCCGGGCGGTGTCCGGCATCGCGAACCGGAGATAGCGGCCGCGAAAGATATCCGCCGGATCGTGCCCGGTGATCCGCACCCGGTAGGAACGCCCGTCGAGCAAAGTGACGTGCGCCTGATAAATTTTCCAGGCGGCGGCCGCCAGCATCGCGAGATTGAGCAGGATGAACAACGTGATCACGCCGGTCTTTTTCATGCCTCACCTCCGCCGCACTCGGCCGAGCCTTTTTTGCGGAAGATCATGCAGGCGACGAAATTGCCCAGCCCGATCACCAGCCCGGCCCCGACGAAAAGCAGCCCGTAGCTCAGGAAGTCATTGCGGGCGTTGCAGAAACGCAAAAAGACCAGGAGCGACAGCACCGCCATACCGAGGTTGAGCAAGCCGAGCGTCCGCTCCTTCCAGCCGTAGATGAAGAGCAGAATCCCGCAGACCGCCATGTAGAGATTGGCGCCCCACGCCGGGGTGACCTCGAGCGCGGCGAAAATCGGCGCCATCAGCGGCAGCGCGGGAGCCAGCAGCAGCACCAGATAGGGCATCGAGCGCCGCCGGATCAAGGCAAAAATCCAGTACCACAAGTAAAATCCGAGCGCGATGCCGACGGTCAGGTACTCCTCGAGGGTGTCGACTTTGTCAAACGAACGGCCGGACGCAGTGTCCCAGTAGCCGCTGAAGCTGGCCCCGACCAGGAAGATCAGCAGCCCCGCCCCGCCCGCGTAGAGGAAGACATTGAAGCGCGCCAGCGTCCGGTTGAGCAAGCCGGCGAGGTAAAAGCCGAGCGACAGCACGCACCACACGAAACTGCCCATCGCCAGCCCGCAGTCGCGCGCCGCGCTCTGGGTCAACGTGATCATCAGCACCAAGAGCACGATCCGCAGCAGCTGCGACGAGCCCGCCCCCGGCACCCGGTAGAGGCGCTTGAGGATGAAGGGCAGCGGCAGCACCGCCAGGAACGTTACCAGATAGGTCCGGCTGGCCGCATCCCAGTCGTAAGCCGTCACCGGCAGCGCCAGCGCGTAGATCAGCAGCAGCGAATAGCTCCGGAAAAAGTAGATCAATGCCGCCGCCGGGATCATCACCGCCGCCAGGAATTCGCCGGTGCTGCCGGTCGAGTGGTACATCTGCGAAACGATCGCCAGCGCCGAGGCGAAGCCCGCGGCGCAGAGGATCGCGATGCTCTCCCGGAACGCCGAACCTTTGTCCTTGAGCAGCACCCAGATCCCCCCGGCGGCGAAAAGCACCATCGGGACAAACGCGAAAAGCAGCCGCAGTTCCGGCGGCAAGTCGTCCCAGTTGTGGGCGATGATCATCACCAGTCCGCCGCCGCCGAGGAGGCCGCTCAGGATGCCGAGGAACACCGCGATCCGGGCCCGGATCAAGCTGCCGCCGGCGAGGGCGGCGGCGTAGTGCGTCCGCACCCGGTCGGCGGCGGCTTCATCGAGGACGCCGGAGGCAACCAGCTGGGGCAGTTCGCGGCGGAGTTTGGCGACGAATTTTTCGCGACTGATCATTTGCCGCTCTCCCGTTTGCGGCCGAGCGCTTTCATCACCTGCTGGAGGTCGCTCCAGACTTCGCGCTTGGCCTCTTCGCGGCGCAGCAAATAAGCGGGGTGAAAGGTCGGCATCAGCGGAATCCCCTGATACGCCGTCCACTGGCCCCGGATCCGGGTGATCGAAACCGGCGCGCCGAGGAGCCCGGCCATCGCGGTGCCGCCAAGGGCGACGATCACTTTGGGCTTGAGCAGTTCGATCTGCCGCCGTAGATAGGGGATGCAGACCCCCATTTCATCGGTCAGCGTGGCGCGTTTCCCGGGCGGGCGGCACTTGACCACGTTGGCAATGTATACTTCGTCGCGGCGGAAGGTCATCGCCGCGATCATCTTGTCGAGCAATTGCCCGGCGGCCCCGACAAAGGGGCGGCCGGAGGCGTCCTCGTCCGCGCCGGGGCCTTCGCCGACAAACATCAGCTCGGCGGCGGGATTGCCTTCACCGAAGACGGTGTTGCGGCGCTGTTCGCAGAGTACGCAGTGGCGGCAGTCATGAACCAGCGCGGCCAGCGCCGCGAGGTCGGGCGCGGCGGCCGCGGCTCCGCTCGGAACCGGCGGTTGAACCGGGGCCGAAGCCGGGACCGGGGCCGCTTGCTGCGGACGGACCGGCGGCGGCGCGACCCGGACTTCGACCGGAGCCGGCCGGACCGGCGCGGCGACGGGCCGGGCCGGGTTCGGAGCCGGGGCGGGCGCGGCCGGATCGAGCCGGAATTCCGCCCAGACCGCGGCGTCGATTTCGACCGCGCGCGAGTTGGTCGCGGCGCGGTCGATGGCGTCGGTCAACTGCCGGTAAAATTCACTGTTCATAATCACAATTTCCAAATTGGCTCTTGCCGAAGCGGCAAAGCGGTGTTACTTTAAATATAATACCGATTGGGCCTTTTGTAAACCGTAGTTGACAGGATTTTTCGATATGAACAGCGATTCGGGGGAATCTTTCCGGGAGCTGGCGGCGATTACCGACATCGAGCCGCTGCGCAAAATTTTTGAGGATATCATCGCCTTTTTCGTCGATCAGCAGGTCGCCTTTGTGGTGTTCGGCTTCGGCATGCTGTGCACGGTGGCGGCGGTTTTCCTGATCAGTTTCCTCACCACGCGAGTGGTGCTGATGCTGACCGCCAAGACCAAGACCGACCTCGACGACCGCATCGTCCAGCAGCTTCATACCCCGCTCCGGCTGCTGGTGCTGGTGACCGGGGTGATTTTGAGTTTGCGGGTGATCAAAATGCCGCTGGCGGTGGCCGATTTCCTGCCGCGGCTCTATTACGCGACGGCGACGCTGATCCTGGTCTGGGGACTGCTGCGGGTGATCGGGGTGCTGGACGGCTACTTCAAGGCGCTGGCGGCGAAGACCGGGAGCACCCTCGACGATCTCCTCATCGACCTGATGCGGCGGGTGTCCAAGGCGGCGGTCTGGGTGATCGCGGTGATCTTCATCGCCCAGAACATTTTCAAGCTCAACGTCAGCGCGCTGCTGGCCGGGGCCGGGGTGCTCGGGCTGGCGGTCGCCTTTGCGGCGCAGAACACCATCGCCAATATTTTCGGCGCGATCACCTTGATCCTCGACAAGCCGTTCAAGATCGGCGACCGAGTGGAGGTGGCGGGCTCGGCGGGAATGGTCGAGGCGATCGGCCTCCGGAGCACCCGGCTGCGGACGCTCGACGGCACCTTGTGGTACGTACCCAACCGCGAAATGGCCGACAGCAAGCTCCTCAACCACGCCAAGCGGCCCAACATCAAGTACGCTTTCGACCTCGGGCTGGTCTACGATACCACGCCGGAGCAGATGAAGCATGCGGTGGCGATCCTGCATGAAATTCTCGACAACCATCCGCTGTTCGACATGGAGAAGCAGCCGCCGCGGATTTATTTCACCGATTTCAAGGAGTATTCGCTCAACATCAGCGTGATCGTCTGGTTCCAGACGGTCGATTTCTTCGCGATGCAGGACGCCCGCCACGCGATCAATCTGGCGATTCTTGAACGTTTCAACGCCGAGGGACTGTCGTTCGCATTCCCGAGTCGCACCAATTATCTGGTCAACACCAACCATGGAGAAGGTCAATCATGAAAGTCGTCGTCGCGTATTCCGGCGGTCTGGACACGTCCGTCATCGTCAAGTGGGTCAAGGAAAAGTACAACGCCGAAGTGGTCGGCTTCTGCGCCGACGTCGGCCAGGAAGAGGAGCTCAACGGGGTTGAGGCCAAAGCGATCCGCACCGGCGCTTCCAAGTGCTACGTCGAGGACCTGACCGAAGAGTTCGCCCGCGACTTCATCTTCCCGATGATGCAAGCCAATGCGATTTACGAAGGCAGCTACCTCCTCGGCACCTCGATCGCCCGTCCCCTGATCGGCAAGCGGCTGATCGAAATCGCCCGCGCCGAAAAGGCCGACGCGATCTGTCACGGCGCCACCGGCAAGGGCAACGACCAGGTGCGTTTTGAGCTCACCGCCTATGCCATGGAGCCCAATATCAAGGTGATCGCGCCGTGGCGCGAATGGAGTTTCACCGGCCGGATGGACCTGATCAAGTACGCGCAGGAGAACAACATCCCGGTGACGTCGACGGCGGCGAAGCCGTACAGCATGGACCGCAACTTGCTCCACATCAGCTTCGAGGGCGGGGTGCTGGAAGATCCGTGGAATGAATTTCCGGAAGACATCGCGGTGATGACCAAGCCGCTGTCGCAGGCGGCGGACGAGCCGGAAGATGTGATCATCGCCTTTGAAAAGGGGATTCCGGTCAAGGTCAACGGCAAGGAATATTCGCCGGCGAACATCATGCGGACGCTCAATGCGATCGGCAAGAAGCACTCGGTCGGCCGGGTGGACATTGTCGAAAACCGTTTCGTCGGGATGAAGTCGCGCGGGGTGTATGAAACGCCGGCGGGGACGATTCTCCATCAGGCGCACCGGGCGCTGGAGTCGATCACGATGGACCGCGAAGTGATGCATTTGCGCGACAGTTTCATTCCGCGTTATTCGGATATGGTGTACAATGGTTTCTGGTATGCGCCGGAGCGGGAAATGCTGCAGGCGGCGATCACCGAGAGCCAGAAGTATGTGACCGGCGAGGTTCGGGTGAAGTTGTTCAAGGGCGCCTGTCACGTGACCGGGCGGCGTTCGGAGTACAGTTTGTACGACGATGCGATCGCGAGTTTCGAGGGTGCCGAGGCGTACAATCAGAAGGACGCCGAGGGCTTCATCCGGCTCAACGCGTTGCGGCTCCGGGTGCTCGCCCGCAGCAAGCAGCGCCGGTACTAATAGGAGCGAGGCGTCCGCCGGACGCCGAGCGACGGGTCCAGGGCCACGCGGCCCTGGCGCGGTTTCCAAAGGGCGCGGAGCCCTTTGGCGGAGGCCGAGGCGGAGCCTCGAGTTCAGGCCGGGCGAAGCCCAGCTCAAGAAGCCGGAACGAGTTCCGGCGCCGAGACCGGCCCGAGCGACGTGGGCGCAAAGCGCCTGCGGAGCGACGCCATCCGCGCGGCGAAGCCGCAAAATGAGCCCCGCAATCGTATAAAATCAAAACGGCCGGATTTTTCCGGTCGTTTTTTATTTCAGATCCAGTCCGCGCGCAGTGGTCACTTGGGGGCCGGGCTCAGCCGGCGGAACTCGTTCCGCCTTTGTGAGCTGGGGCTTCGCCCGGCCCGACCAGAGGGCTCCTCGCCCTCCGGACCACCCCGCCAG
>CAZRFG010000047.1:0-14571 GCA_964599205.1 uncultured Victivallaceae bacterium | reverse complement strand
CGACAAGAACGAAATAACGCTTCACTTGGTCTTCTCCTCAATCCCCGACGCGATCACGCCGGGCGTGTCTTTTTCCAGATAGGGACGGCTGAAGTAGTAAATCCAGCCCGCTTCGGTGCCGACGATGAGATCGAGCTTGCCGTCGCCGTCGAAATCGGCGGCGTAGGGGGCGGCGTTGTGATTAACCAGGCGTTTGTCGGCAAGATCCCCCTGGTCGACCAGCACCGGAGCCAGCCGGTCGGCCGAAATATTGCGGAGAATCCGCCCGTTGAGGTTGTCGATCAGGATGTCGAGCTTGCCATCGCGGTCCCAGTCGATTACCTGGATCACGCTCCGCCCCTCCTGGGCCGACTTGACCGGCAGTCCGGCGATGGTCTGGTGATTCCAGATCATGGTGCGGAAGAACGGCGCTTCAATTTTGTAAATATTCCTGCCCGGTTTCAGTCCGAGCGAGCCGTCCGGACGGCGGTAACGCTGATAAAAGGCGAGTTTGTCGTTGTGGTCGGTGGTGACATAGTCGACCAGGCCGTCGCCGTCGAGATCCACCACCGAGGGACGGCAGCGGTGGGCGGTGACCAGCGCCTTGCCGCGGACTTTGAAGCGGATGTTGCCGGGGTGCGGCGCTTCGCCTTCCCTATCGACTTCGAGGAATTCGGCGGGGGCCAGCCGTGGATCGCGTGCGGTGCCGACGTTGCGGAAAAAGAGATGCTCGCCGCGAACCCCGGTGACGAAGAGATCCTTGAGGCCGTCGCCGTCCCAGTCGGCGACTTCGATATTGAGGTAGCCCCAGTCGTTTTCCTGTTCGCCCTGGACCGAACCGTCGGGGCCGGCCATGATCCGGATCGGCCGGTTGCCCGCTTCCAGCGGCACCGGATTGCGGAAGACCGGCGCGGCCGGAGTACCGGCGTTTTCAAAGTACCAGACGAAGCCGTTGGCCCCACCGACCAGAAGATCGAGCGCGCCGTCGCCGTTCCAGTCGACCGCGACCGGCACCGCCAGCGCCCCGGCGTTGAGGTGGGCGTTCATCTCAGGAAGTGAAACCGGGGGCAGGAACTCCATCGCTTTGCCCGGCATGCCGACGTTGCGGGCGAAGCCGAGGGTGCCGTCCTCGCTTGAAAGCAGCATGTCGATCGCGCCGTCGCCGTCGAGGTCGGCGAAGCTCATATAGGGAAACACACCCGGCCAGAAAAGTTCGTGGCCGTCGCGGGTGCGGACCAGGACCGGCGCGGCGAATTTGCCGTCGGCCTGACGCGGAAAATAGTAGAGTTGCGAACGCCAGCCGCCGCAGACCAGATCGGCGCGGCCGTCGCCGTCGAGATCGGCGAGCGCCCAAACCAGGGGGCGGATGTTTTCGCCGAAGTTGTTGCGGATCGTCTTCTGGGCGTGGACGTCGCGATGTGTGCTGTCCTCGGCCCCGCCACGGACGCCGGGCGCGAAAACATCGATGCCTTGGGAGCTGAATTTCGGCGCGGTGCGGCTGCCGGTATTGCGGTAAAGTTCGCCGTCGCTGAAAATGTCGATCAAGCCATCGCCGTCGAAATCGGCGAGCGCCGGGCTCGACACCAGTTTCGGCATTTCGCCGTCGAAGTCGAGTTTGCGCCAGTTGGTCAGCACCGGACGGCCGTTGCGATTCTCGATATCGGCATAGGCGGCGAGGTAATCGGAGGCGAAAACGCACTCTTTTCGGCCGTCGCCGTCAAGGTCGACCAGCCGGGGCGGCGCGGTCTGGCGGTAGATGCCGAGTTCCTGGTTGCCCTTGTCGATCAGCACCGGCGCGGCAAAGGCGTCGTACCCGCGCTCGTTGCGGAGATTTTCATAATAATAGAGCCCGCCGAAGAGATCGCGGCCGGAATCGGTCTGCGAGCCCGAGAGAAAGAAGAGGTCGAGATCGCCGTCGCCGTCGAAGTCGATGGTGTCGAACGCGCCGCGGAGAGCTCCGGCGAAACTCCCCGGTACCCCTTTGACTCCGGACATCATGGGTTCGCCGGTTCCGGCCAGCGGATATTCCGCCGGACACGGCTTCGCCGGCCGCCCGGCCGGGTCGAAATAGACCGAATACGCCGCCGGCAGCGGCCCGGAGTGGACAAAGTGGAGCGTCCCCGCCCGGTTGCCGGTGAAATCGGTGTCGAGCTGAAAGGGGTGGGCAATGCGTGCATCGCCGCTCGCTTTGGCGTCGCGGATCACGCTTTCGCCGGTGGCGGGGTCGAATTGCACCAGCCGGAGCGAGGAGACCGCGTTGCGGAGTTCGGCGGGCGACAGCTTGGCGAGCGCTTCGCCGAGGTCGAGTTTGAGCGTAACCGGATTGTGCGCCCAGTTCTCCCGGGTCGGTTTGAGGAAAAAGTTGATCCGCCTCCCGGCGCCGGGAACCGCCCACGCCGGCGACTTGACCGCGGCGGGAAAGGGTTCCACCGGGTTGCGGACGACAAACGCGGGCACTGCGGCGAATTCATAGGGGAGATATTTGCGGTAAATCCTGAGCTCGTCGATTTCGCCGCGCAGGGTATTGAGCCGCCCGTACTGCTGGATCGGCAGCACCTGGGCGTTGCTGCCGATATAGATGTCGTACAAGGCCGGCACCGGACAGACCGGGAGATCGGCGTTTTTGACCGCCTTTTCCCCCAATCCCTCGACGGCGAGGAAAAGTTTGCCGGGACGCTCCCAGCCGCAGGTGACGGTGCGCCACTCATTCGCCCGCCAGTTGCGGACATCAACTTTGACCGAGCTCGCCTTGCCCTCGGTGTTGGAGGCGTAGAAAAAGAGGAAGCCGGATTTGTCGTTGATCAGGGCATTGAGCCGCTGGCCGGCGCGGTTGCGGACGGCGAAGAGGTGACCGTCGGTCCAGCCCTCCGGCAGGGTTCCCTTGCCGGGCTGGAAATCGAGCTTGACCCGCATCACGATGGTCCCCGCTTCCAGCTCAAGGTTGCCGGGGGCGGCATAGCAGAACCATTGGTTCCACGGCAGTCTCAGGGTGTTCCCGGGGACGGTCCGGCGCAGCGCTTCGGGCATCACCGCCGCCGGATTGCCGCAAGCATAATCGGCGTCGCGGCCGCGCTCGAAATTCGCGGCCAACAGCAAATCCCGATCCGGCACCGCCGGCGGCGGCGCGGCGGCGGCGGCCAGCAGCAGGCCGATCACTCCGGGCAATTGGTACCACATCGATGCTTCTCCTGTTCAGCCGATTACAGCGTGAGACTGAAATATTTGTCGTTGTCGAAATCAAGCGGCCGGTTGATATAGGCGGCGTGCAAATCGGCCCATAGCACGTTATTGCCGCCTTCGTGCCGGATCGCATACCGGGTTTTGTACTGGGCGCGCGACATATAGGCGAAGTTCCAGACGCCGGAGGTGCGGTCGGCTTCGCCCTCCAGCGACAGGATTTTCTGGGAGGGATTCTTGATCGCGCCGAATTTGCGGAACCCGGTGTTGCGGACATACTGCCCGCCGATCAGCGTAATGGTCGGACAGGCGGTGCTGCTCAGCGCATAATTGAGATAGTATTCATAAACCGTGCTGCCGTCGGTCACGGTGATCGCCGCGCTTTTGCGGGGCTCGGGTTGCGAGGGGCAGATCAGGCTGTTGGGGGAATTGATGATTTTGGCGTCCTGCATCAGCACCATCCAGGTCCAGCCCTTGCCGCCGTTGCGGCTCATGTCGGCGGCGGGAAAGGGGCCCTCGTCATAGCTGTCGGCATAAAACTGATGAGCCAGCCCCTGCTGCTTGACATTGTTCATGCACGAGGTGCGGCGGGCCACGGCGCGCGCTTTGTTGAGCGCGGGCAGCAGCATCGCGGCGAGAATGGCGATGATGGCGATGACGACCAGAAGCTCGATCAAGGTAAATTGCTTTTTCATCTTCCCGAATTCCTTTCGCTGATTCCACGGAGTTTCTTCCACCCATAATTATCTCCCGGAACCGGCGAAAAAACAAGCCTGTTTGGTTTGCAAAATCTGATAACGATTTTGCAATTACTCCATAATAATGACATTTTTCCGGTTTTTTTCCAGTTAATTTCGAGTATTTTTGCAAATATCGTCGTTTTTTACGGATGGTCGCGGCAACCTTCGCGACGCCCCGGCGACAAATCTCCGGGAACCGCCCTTGACAAGCGGGGGATTGGTGTTACATTAAGTTCCTATCGTCTTTTTGTTGCATAATTCGAGATCAAATAAAGTTAGAGAGAGCTCATGGCGGAAATCAACAAAGCGCGTGAAACCGCGCTCTCCTGCATGCAGGAAATTGCCCGCATGCTGCCGCAGGGAACCAATCTGGAGGCTTATCTCGCCGAAGCGCCGGAAGATCCCGGCGAACTGGTAATGGCGCTCGGGGAGAAACTCAAACTCAATCCCCTCCATCGCACCGATGTTCCCCTCGAAGAGCTCGCCGCCTATTTCGGCGCGCCGTTGCTGCTGCGGTTGCGCAACGGCAATTTCGTCATTTTCCTCGGCATCCGCCGCGGCAATACCCCCGACGGCAAAAACGACCGCTACGCCGTCTACGACCCGCTGATCGAGGGCGCGGGCAAGCAGGTCCTCCCCGACGCCGCCGCTTTGACCAAGGCCTGGGAGGGCGAGGCCGTCTTCTTCCGCAACCTCAACAACCCCGGCTTCTCCGCCGACGGCCGCCACACCGCGCTCTATTCGCTGGTCGCCATCGCCAAACACCACGGCGCCGGGACCGACGTCAATAAACTCCTCCACACCTACGCCGTCTCCGAGAGCGAGCCCTCGCGGCGGCTGCTGGGCAAAATGGCCGAGGACCTTGATTTCGAAAGCAAATCGTCCAGGATCAAGTGGGACAATCTCAAGTCCTTCGGCAGCGTCTTCCCCTTCATGGCGTTCCGCCGCGACGGCTCGGCGGCGGTGCTCTGCGGCGTCCGCCCCGATCCGCAGGACAAGGAACAATTCGAAGTCGCGGTCTGGGATCCGGTCAAGCCGGAGGGGCAGAACCTCAAAATTTCGTTCTACCAGCGCGCCGACTTTGAAAACGCCTTCTCCGGCGAAGTGATGTTCTTCAAGCGCCGCTACTCGCTGCTCGACGAGAACCAGCCGTTCCGGTTGCGCTGGTTCATCCCCGAATTTTTCCGCCAGCGGGGCTTGCTCACCCAGGTCGCGCTGGCGATCCTCGCGGTCAGCCTGATCGGCCTCGCCATCCCGCTCTTTTTCCAGCTGGTGGTGGACAAAGTGCTGCTCCACCGCAGTTACCTCACGCTCTCGGTGCTCGGCGTCGGGGTGGTGGTGCTGCTGCTCTTCAACGCCGGGCTGGAGTTCCTGCAGAACTACTTCCTCCTCTTCGCCACCAACCGGATCGACATCCGGCTGGCGACCCGGACCTTTGCCAAGCTCCTCAGCCTCCCGGTCGATTTCTACGAACGAATCTCCTCCGGGGTGCTGATCAAGCACATGCAGCAGACCGAGAAAATCCGCGGATTTCTGTCGGGAAGTCTGTTCTTTTCGCTGCTCGAACTCTTTTCGCTGGTGGTGTTTTTGCCCTTCCTCCTCTTCTACAGCGTCAAACTGACCTTGGTGGTGCTCGGCTTCACCGCACTGATGGCGCTGGTGATCGCGGTGCTGATCAAGCCCTTTCAGCGCCGGTTGGAAGAGCTCTACATGGCCGAGGGCAAGCGCCAGGGGATGCTGGTCGAGACCATCAACGGCATCCGCACCGTCAAGTCGCTGGCGCTCGAGCCCGCCCGGCTCCGCAACTGGAACGACACCGCCGCCTACGCCATCACCCGCTACTTCCGGGTGGCCAAAATTTCGATGACTGCCCGCACCATCAGCCAGCTGCTGGAGAAACTGATGTTCGTGGCGGTGATCTGGATCGGGGCCTACGCGGTCTTTGAAAACACCTTGTCGGTGGGGGCGCTGATCGCCTTTCAGATGCTTTCCGGGCGGGTCACTTCGCCGCTGGTCCGGATCGTCGGGCTGGTTCACGAATACCAGCAGACCGCGCTCTCGGTCAAGATGCTGGGGGTGGTGATGAACACCGCCCCGGAACAGGTGGGGGGCTCGATCCGCCACCAGCTCCGCGGTGAGATTTCGCTCGAAAACATCCAGTTCCAATATACCCCGGACGGCCCGCGGGTGATCGACAACCTCAATTTGCACATCCAGCCCGGCACCACCGTCGGCCTGGTCGGCCGCAGCGGCTCCGGCAAGACCACGGTGACCAAGCTGATGCAGGGGCTCTACCCCCTCCAGGGCGGCCTGATCAAATTCGACGGCATCGATGTTCGCGAAATCGACCGCGCTTCGCTTCGCTCCGGAATCGGGGTGGTGCTCCAGGAAAACTATTTCTTCTACGGCTCGATCAAGGAAAACCTCTCGCTGACCAAAAAAGACGCGACGATGGAGGAGATCATCTACTGCGCCCGGATGGCCGGAGCCGACGAATTCATCCAGAAACTGCCCAAGGGCTACGACTCGGTGCTGGAAGAAAACGCCTCCAACCTCTCCGGCGGCCAGAAGCAGCGCCTCGCGATCGCCCGCGCGCTGCTCTCCAATCCGCGGCTGTTGATCTTCGACGAAGCGACCAGCGCGCTCGACCCGGAAAGCGAAACCTTGATCCGCAAGAACCTGAAATTGATCACCCGCAACCGCACCGTGTTCATCATTTCGCACCGGCTCTCGGTGCTCTGCCGGGCGGATATGATCGTGGTGATGGACAAAGGGAAACTGGTCGAGCGCGGCACCCACGCCGAACTCCTCAAGCTCGGCGGCATCTACGCCGAATTCTGGCGTCAGCAAATGGGGGTCGACGATGTTTAAATTCCTCAAAAGCAAAGCGGTCCGCGAATCCGAAGAATTCCGCCCCGACGCCATCATGCTGGAAGCGGCCGGACCCGGTTTCTCGACTCACTCGGTGTGGGTGATTCTGCTGGTGCTGCTGATCCTCGCGATCATCTACGCGACGTTCTCCAAAGTCGACAAGATCGTCGCCGCCGACGGCCGCATCGTCACCACCCGCCAGAACATCACCATCAAACCGCTCGAGCTCTCGATCATCAAAGCCGTCCACGTGCTCCCCGGTCAGCGGGTCAGCGCGGGACAGGTGCTGTTCACCTTTGACGTCACCGGCAACCGCGCCAACCTGCTCCGGCTCCAGGAGCAGCGCGAGAGTCTGCGCGCCCAGCTCGACCGGCTGAACGCCGAAAAGAACAACGAAGTCTACACCCCGCCCGCCGCCGCCGGCAACGACGCCCGGCTCCAGAAGCTGATCTTCGAATCGCGCTCGCTCTATTACAAGGAAAAACTCAACTCCTACACCCAGAGCATCGAGCGCCTCAAATCGACCATCGACTCGATGGAAAAAAGCATGGTCAAATACAACGAGCGCCAGGACGCGCTCAAAAAGATCGAGTCGATGATGTCCGGCCTCCACGAGCGCCAGGCGTCTTCCTACAAGGAGCTCCTCCAGACCCAGATTCAGGTGATCGGGATGGCGATCCAGCTCGACGAGCAGACCACTCAGCTCAACGAGTACCGCCACCAGCTTCAGGCCCAGGTCTCCGAACGCAGCACCTTTGAAACCGACTGGCGGCGGACCTTGATCGAGGAACTGGTCAAGGTCGAGCGCGACCTCCTCTCGATCGAAAAGGAGATCCCCAAGGCGGAAATGCTGATCGCCAACTCCGAAATGCGTGCCCCCTGCGACGCGGTGGTCCACGAAATCGCCCCCTTCCAGGAAGGTTCGGCGGTGCGCGAGGCCGAGGCGCTGATCACCTTGGTGCCGGTCAACGTCCAGCTCGAAGCCGAAATCGACATCCCGGCGAAAGACGTCGGACTGGTCAAACTCGGCGACATGGGCCGGCTCAAATTCGACGCCTATCCCTTTCAGCAGTACGGCACGCTTGACGGCAAGCTCCGCTACATTTCCCAGGACGCCTTCACCCGCGCTCCGGCCGAGTCGATGCAGAGTTCCGACGGCCAGCCGACCTACTACCGCGGCCGAATGTCGGTCACCGGCCGGTTCAAAGATATGGAAAACGTGCCGCTGATTCCCGGGATGCGCCTCCGCGCTGAAATCAAGGTCGGCGAGCGTACCATCATGAGCTACTTGCTCTATCCCTTCATCAAGGCGATGGACGAGTCGCTGCGGGAACCATAGTTCAGCTGTTCATTTATCGGCAATGGAAGGGGGTTGCGATGATCGAATCAACCGGCAATTACTACTGGGGGCGAAAATTTATTTTCCTGGCGAGAATTCTGGCCGCGCTGATGTTTCTTGCCGGACTGCTGCTGACCGGCTTGACCCTGAGCTGGACTCTCAACCGGCTCAATGCGCTGCCGCCGGGCTTGACCCCGGAGCTCAAGGCGGATATTGTGCTCGCTCAGCGGACGCTTCAGGACAATTACGAAAAGACCGTCAACAGTCTCGCCATGATTCAGCAGCGGATGATCTCGGCGCAGCAGGATTTTGTGATTCCAAGCTCGCTGACGCTGCTTGACACGGTTTTCGACGACCGTTTCGACACGCCGGAACAGCTCCGCCATTCGCGGCAGGTGCTCGACGCCTACGGCCAGCGGATCGACGGCCTGAAAAAACTGATCGCCGAGCTGATCCACCGCCAGACCGCCGCCATCGCGCCGAAAATCGCCGTGCCCGCCAACCCGGCACTGCCCCAGAACCCGGGAATTTCGGTCCGCAACCGGCAGATGATCCGTTTCTACCGGACCGACAAGCAGACCGCGTTGAAGGACCTCCGCGATGCGATCGGCGCGCTCAAAACCGGGGGCAAATTCGACCAGATCCGGGAGCCGGTCGCCTATCTCGAAATTTTCAGCGACGCGATCACCGGCAATGTGACCGGACCGGCGCGGCCGCTCGCCGTCGCCCCGGCCGAACCGGAAAATACCGCCGCCGGAGCCCGGGAGCGGGAAAATCGCGCCATCGACGCGCTGCGCACCATCGACAGCCGGCTGGAGGAGCTCAATGCCGAGTGGACGGTGGACGACGATCTCAAAAACCTCAAAGCCCGCCTCGACGATGCCGACCGGCAGCTGGAAGCCCGCCGGACCGCGCGCGACGCCGTGCTGCTCCAGGGCCTGCTTGGCGCATTGGTGTTCTTCGGCGCGCTGGCCTTCGGCAGTTTGATCGTGCTGGTCGCCGCCGATTTTCTCCGGGCCCACTTTGACAGCGCCGACGAGCTGGCGAAAGGAGCCCGCCGATGAAGCGCTGCGCCGTTTTCGCCGCCGCCGTCCTGCTGCTGGCGCTCGCCGGTTGCGGCAAACCCCAGGCTCCGTCCGCCGAGTCGCTCCGGCAGGCGGCGGAAAAAGCGGCCGCAGATTATCTCCCGACGCTGCTCAACATGGAAGCCGCCAACAACCCCGGCAACCGGATCTACCGGGTGAGCGGCAATGAAATCGCCATCGCCGGCCACGGCGTCCGGGTCGAAACTCAAATCCCGGCGGCAACCGGGGATTCGGAGCTGATCGGCTTCACCCTGACCCGGCGTTACAGCTTCGCCAAAACCTCTTTCACGCTCAAAAATATCGCCTACGGGCCGGTTTTCGAGAAATCCGACCGCTATTTCTGCCAATTGCGGTTCCTTTATCAGAAACAGTTTACCTTGATTCCGGAATACACCGGCGTGGCCGTCACCGGCGTGCGTCCGCCCGACCGGCTCTTTGCCACTCCCGAGGCCAAAGATCAATATCTCGAAACCTACGCTTCGATGCTCCCTCCCGACAGCGTCGAGCACCGGCGGATGATCGACCGCTTCCCCTGTACCGAAACCCTAATCGAATCATTGAGCGTGCTGGCGGCCTATGACCCCGAAGCCAAGCGCTGGCAATTCTCCGCCGATCAGACCGAACTCCGTTTCGATCCCCGCATCAATGGTGACCGCCCCGATCCGACGGTCTACGATCCGGCTCAATTCATGGTCGAACTGCACGGCCGCCAAGTGGCGCTCAAGGATGCGGATCATTTCCAAATGCTGGTCGCCGGAGCGATCTCTCTCGGGGGGCAGTGGCGCCAGGTCACCGAGGCCAAATCGTCGTCCCCGGCGCCCGCCGCGACGACCTCCGCGGTGCCAAGCAGCGCCGAGCAAAGAGCGGCGGCCTCCCCGGTCACCGGGGCAGTACTCAAAACGCCGCCCCGGGTAACCGCATTTGCGGTATACCAGAGCGCCGCCTCGCTCCCGATTGCGGAACGGGTCGACGCCTTTCTGAAAGTCGTCCCCGACGATCCGACCCTCTCGGCGCGCCATTGGCATATCGTGTTCTTGGCGATTATGAGCGAATTACAGCCGCCCGCCATCACCGAAATGATTCCGAAAGTCGAACCGGTGCTGCTCGCCTGGATCAAGAACGGCAAGGATGTCGACGCCAGAATGATTTCGACCATGGGGCGTTCGCATCCGGCCTGGCGCTTTTTCTGCACCGAAGCGGTGCTCGCAGCGGCCGCCGAGCGGAGGAAAGCCGATCCCAACTACGTCTCGCCGACGCCGACCTATGCGCGACCGGCGACGGCTCCGGTCGAAACCCAACCCGTCTCCGCCGTGGTTCAGCTCCGCAATCCGGCCGTAACGCGCAATCCGAAAACCGAAGCCGCCAAACCGCTCGCCGCGCTCTTCCCCGCCGGCGAGGCCGTGCCGGCGAAACAGCCCGCCGAGATCCGGCAGTTGCTCCAGTACGCCGAAGCGCCCGAACTCGACAAAGAGCTCAAAGCGGCGCTCACGGTGACCGCGATGCTCTACGCCTGCCGGATCAACGACGAGCCGACCGTCCGCGCCTGCCGCAAGAATTCACCCGAAGCGCAGAGCATCTACGCGACGCTGGGTCCGGCCTGTTCCAGCTGCCGCGGCACCGGCTTTCGCAGCTGCCCGGTTTGCCGCGACGGCACCTGCCGGGGCTGCGGCGGCCAGGGCTGGATCGAACGCACCGAGCAGGAGGTCGGCGGAGCCGTCAAGCGTCGCTATACTTGCACGCTCTGCAACAGCAGCGGCAAGTGCGGCAGATGCGAAGGCAAGGGAACTCTCGACTGTCCATCCTGCAACGGCAGGGGACATCTCCGCAACGGCGCGAGGGTCGGAGACGCCCTGCCCCGCGCCGTCGAAAAGCTGCGCTCGCGGATCGCCGCGGAGCTCGCGCCGCCGTCGCCGCCGCCCGAAACCACCCGTTGACGCTCGAATTTTCCCGCAATCAACTTGCTTTCACGGACTTGGTGTGGTACATTATCTCAAAAAAGCGGGGATTCCATGAAAAAAACGTTGCTGACCGCGTTGTCCGGCATCCTGTTGCTGACCGCCGGCTGTCTTTTTGCGCCTTACCGTGAAACCGAGTGCTACGACCTCGACCTCAAGCCGGTGCCGAAAAACCCGGTCCGGATCGAAGCGTATGAATTCCAGAATCTCTCCGGCGCCGGCTCGCTGATGCAAGTCAAAGAGAACGGCGGCCTGATCCTCAACGACCCCGACCGCCGCTGGCTGCTGCCCCCCGGCGAACTCGTGCCCCATGCGATCAACCTCAAACAGGATCGCACTACCGACGCCAAGGTCGTCCAGGTGACCGGCGCGATCGAAATCTTTCAGGTCGACCGGGTCAAACGCGCCTTTGTCTTCGCCGGCTGGTGGCAGCTGCGGACCGAAGCCAACGCCCCGAAACACTTCTTCCGCTTCGAAGTCCCGATGTCGCCGGAACATCCCGACGGCGCGACCGCCGCCCGGGCGGCGTCGGAAACGCTGGAACAACTCCTCGATGCGATGTTCAAAAGCGCGGGAGAAAAATAAGTGGCGGGCTCAAAGGCACTCAACGACCTCTGTGAACAGCTCGGCGACGCGGTGATCTTCACCGCCGGCGAAGCGAAGCGCACGGTCTGCTTCATCTGCGACCTCGGCCGCCTCACCGCCGACGCCATCCGCCATCCCGGCAAAGTCAAGTACGGCGCGGTCGCCTATTACATGGACCGCTGCGGCAGCGACGCGATGCCGATCATCGCGCTGCTGGGTGGGCTGATCGGGGTGATTCTCGCTTTTCAGGCAATCACCCAGCTCGGGCGCTTCGGGGTGCAGAATTACGTGGTCAACCTGGTCGGCACGGTGATCGTCAACGAACTCGCCCCGCTGGTCACCGCGGTGGTGCTGGCCGGCCGCTCCGGCTCGGCTTTCGCCGCCGAACTCGGCACCATGAAGAGCACCGAGGAGCTCGACGCGATGGTGACGATGGGGCTCGACGTCGGGCGTTTCCTGCTGCTGCCCAAGCTCCTCGCATTGATGCTGGTGCTGCCCGGCCTCACCATCATCGCCGATATCTGCGGGATCATCGGGGCGATGACCATCGTCTGCACCCAGCTGGATGTCTCGATTCCCGAATATTACAACACCGCGGTCGAGGTGATCAAGCCGATCGACTTGTCGCAGGGCCTGATCAAAAGCCTGGTCTTCGGCCTCATCGTCGCGGTGATCGGCTGCCAGAAAGGGATGGAATCCGACCGCGACGCCCAGGGCGTCGGGCGTTCGGCGACCAGCGCGGTGGTGACTTCGATTTTCCTGATTGTAATCGCCGACGCACTGTTGACCGCGGGTTTCTCCGCACTCGAAAAATGGGTCTGAAAAGATGAACAAAGCCAATAAAGTCAAGCTCGGAGCCTTCGTCCTGTTGTCGGTGATTTTGCTGGTCATCGGCTTCATCGCCACCGGCGTCACCAAAATGTTTTCGCCGAAAGTCCACGCGATGACGGTGATCAACACCTCGGTCGAGGGCCTTTCCGCCGGTTCCCCGGTCAAGTACCTCGGCCTCCCGGTCGGCACCATCAAGCGGATCGCGATGCGCGAGGACGACGGCTACATCGCGGTCTATTTTGACCTCTCGCCGTCGGCGATGGACGGGCTCAACGCCAACCAGCCCTTTATGTCGAGCGCCTCCAACCTCGCCGAAATCCTCAAAAAGCGCAACCCGGCCTGCTTCGTCAACGCCGCCGGGCTGATGGGCGGCGCTTACCTCGAGCTGACCTTGGGCAGCGCCGACGAACCGCCGGCGTTGCCGCACTTGACCAATGTGCCGCCCGACATCCTCTACATCCAGTCGCGCCCGTCCCACATCGGCAACGCGATCCAGAACGTCAGCCGGGTGATCGACGAATTGAGCAAGGTCAATCTGCTCCAGCTCGCCGACAAACTCAACCAGACCCTCGACAACATCAACGCCATCGTCAGCCGCAACGACCTCCAGGAAATGCTGACCCAGTTCCACAAAGTCAGCGGCGACCTCCAGCAATCGACCGAAAACCTGCGGCTGATCCTCTCCGAAGCCAACATCGCCAAAGTCAACCGTTCGCTCGACAACATCGAGCGCAGTTCCCAGAACCTCCAAGGCCTCACCAGCCAGAGCGAACTCGGCGACCTGGTCAAAAACCTCAACGCCTTCCTGCTCGAGGGCCGCGCCACCATGCAGAACGTCGACCGCTTCGGCGCCAATTTGAGCAGAGAATCGATCGCCATGCGGCTCCGGGTCGAATCCTCGCTCACCCGGCTGGAAAATCTGTCGCGCCAGCTCAACGACTATATGGCCAATCTGCAGCAGGACCCCAACCAGCTCGTCCGCGGCAAACAGACCCCGCCGCTCAACTGAGGAATTTTTCGGCAACTTATTCAATATCAACCGGAGAGCTTGTTCATGACCAGACACCATTTCGCCACTTTCGCCGCCTTCGCCCTCGCCCTCTGCGGCTGCTACGCCGTCCCGGTGGTCACCACCCCCGACTCGCCGGTCGAAATGATCCGGGTGGTCAATGAAATGGAAAAGGCCGGCAACCCCGACAACATCGATATCAAAACGTTGCGCGTCTCCTACAAAGGCATGATCGCAATGAACGGCATCACCATGGATATGGTATCCTGCTTCAAAGCCCCCGCCAAACTCCGCAACGAAGTCGTCGTCCCCGGCATGCCCAAAACCATCAACGTCTTCGACGGCGCCAACGGCTGGAATTGCACCGTCGGCATGGGCACCAAACCGATCAGCGGCCGCGAACTCGACTTCTTCCGCATCCAGGTCAAAATGGCCAACCCCGAAAACCGCCTCACCGACGTTTTCCCCCAGGTCCTCCTCGACAAAAATAAAGTCACCGTCGACGGCGTCAGCTGCTACCGCATCGTCGCCACCCCGCCCAAAGACATCACCATCCCCCCGATCGAACTCTTCGTCGACAGCCAGACCTACCTCACCCGCAAACTCGTGATGATCGCCCCCACCGCCATGGGCGACATCCCATGCACCACCACCACCGGCGATTACCGCAAAATCGGCGGCATCATGGTCCCCGGCTCCCAACGCACCCAGATGCTCGGCATGGACGTCGCCGCCACCCTGATCAAATGCGAAGTCAACCCCGACCTCGACGACGACCTCTTCACCCAACCCGAAGACAACTGACCATGCCTGATCACCATTGCGCAACACCCTCCCAGTCACGAGGGAGAGAGCAAAAATTTTCAGGAAATTTTTTCTCCCTCCCCCGAACCCCCTCCCTTTTTTCAAACCTTTTCATGTCCGGCGCTTTTTCTTTTTTGCGATGCAAAAAAGAAAAAGCGCAGTACGTAAAAGTTTTGGTAAAAGATGAGGGGGTTCG
>CAZRFG010000046.1:0-14582 GCA_964599205.1 uncultured Victivallaceae bacterium | reverse complement strand
TCATTTTTTCGGCGGGCTATACGTAATGTCCCCTTGACTAAAGGGGAACATTACATTTTCGCGCGCTGGACTGCGACTCCGTACGACGGAGGGCGGGATTGGCGCTTCGCGCTTTTTTTTATTTTTTTGAGCCTGCGGCGCTTTTGGGGGCACTGTTCCACAGCCTTAACGGTAAAAAATCAGGAACTGGCACTTCCGGGTCGATTCATCATACCAAAGCATATAATCAACCCTCAACTTTTCATCGGCGGCATGATAATATTGCGACTTCTCCCGCTCAAGGGCACTCCACCAGGAGTATTGATCCTGCATCAAACCAGGCCCGGAATTAGACGAATCCGGCTTCATCCGATATTTTTCGACAATCCCGGCAACCACCTCGGACGAACCCTGAAAAGCAAAACAATATGTCGGATCCTTGAGCGGAAACGTATCGGAACAAAAATAAATCCCCGATACCTTGCCGGCCAACTCCGCACCGAAATAATTCCGGAACGCCTGACGGTTGTACTCGCTGTCGGCAACCATGGGATCGTGCCGCCCGCATCCCGACGCGGTCAACATCAATATCGATACGAATATGGCCAACCATCTCAACATAAAATTCTCTCGTCCGAAACAACTCACATCAAATCCCCGGATATGAAAAAATTACCAGAAGTAGAGCAGAAACTGGCACTTCCGGCTGGATTCATCGTACCACAGCATCCAGGCGGTCCTTTTCTTCTCGTCTTTCGCTTGAAAAAACCGCGATTTCAACCGCTCCGCCTCATTCCACCACACAAGCCCAATCGGACCGGGAAATCCGGCCTCCGCCTCGGCCTCCGCTTTCAACGCATATTTTGCAATAATCTTTTCAATCACCTCCGGCGGAGCGTTGAACGCCATATAATAAGCCGGGTCAAAACCCAGAAATTCATCCGCAAAATAATAAATCCCGGACACTCCGGCACCGGGCGCAAAACCGAAACACCTGATAAACGCCTGCCGGTTATACGCACTGTCGGCAAGTTTGGAGTTTTGCCGACTGCAACCCGCCGCGGCCAATGCCACCGCCCCGAAGAAAAACCAACTCAGTATAACTCGCAACCACCATTGACGCATGGATATTCCTTTCGGGAACGCAATTTCAGAGGGCGCGCCACCGCATTACAACCCTATGATCAGACATTGACATTTCTGAGTATCGGGATTGTACCAGAGCATGGATTCGATTTTTTCACCGTGATTGGCATAAAATTGGGATTTTTCGCGCTCATCCGCCCGCCACCAGGTCAACTCGGCGGGAATGTTGAATGGCGCGCGAAAAGCATCATTCGGCTCCGGCGTCAATTTGAGTTCACCGACAATCCGGTCGATTACCGGAGCCGGCGCCTCAAAAGCCAACACGTAGACCGCATCACCGCCCCATTCGTCGGCGTAAAAAAAGACATTTTTCACCTCCGGCCCCGGCTTCTGCCGCAAAATCCGGGTGAACCCCTGCCGGTTGGTTGCACTGTCCGGCGTCTTGTGATCGTACCGCGAACAGGATGCCGACAGCAGCGCGAGCATACAACTTGCGGAAATTATTAGAACACCGATTGCAAAACGATTTTTAAAGCGATATGAAAACAAATGCTTATATCCAGCTAAGCTTAACGTTAAAGAACCTATTTTTATGGCTAATTTTATGGAAACAGAACGCGGACTCATTTCGACAGACGATAGATTTTTTGAGATTATCATCTTTAATTTTTATCTAAAATTTAAATATTTCAAGTAAAGTCATAATATAATTTAAGTTTTACTATAATGCAATACTTTATTTACCATAAATTGATTTTTTCATTATTATCACTCATCTCTGTCCACATGGCTCGAATTTGCATTTGATCTGTATTCCCAAGAATATCATGATAAACAGAGCCCAAAATCGTTGTCATAATATTATAGTCAGAATCAAAATTGATTTTTCCGCCAAATCTCGGTCGCAAATCGTAAGGATCTGCTATCGAGAATTCCATTTCCCAAAAATAAATATACCCAATAATATTATATATGGAATGATATACCCCGTTGTATTTTACTGTCGCATTCCTGATTGTCCAAGTCAATTCATTCATTGCCACATTCCATGTATTTGCATGCTTGACCAAAGAAGCAACAGGATTTTTGAGTGTTAACTCCAACTGCTTCATCATACTTACAGAATGATCACGTTCTCCACCAAAACCGCGATGTAGTGCTCCGGAAATTCTTCTTTCGATTGATTTGGGTTCGATATATGGAGCTTTGAATGCATTTTTTCTAATGTCATTGCATATTTTTAGCTCAAGATCAAGTCTTACATCCGTCATCGCCGGATCGTCTTTGATCTTCTGGATGAAATGCTCTCCCAGATAAACATTTTGAGAGTTCGCGACGGAATTCATTCCCATTGTCCACAGACTGTCGACATCCTGTTTAAGTCCGATCGCAGTAGCGACCCTCTGTCTGATCTCTGTGCCCCAAGGACGGCCGAGTCCATGGGTTTTGATATCGGCAATTCGGTCTTTAATACCGGAGACGAAATCTTTTGCCAATTCAGGAGAGCGGTGCTCCACGTACCCGTCAATATCGGCGAGCGCTTTTTGGATTCGTGCCGAGGCGCGGAGCGCCTCCTGCTTTTCCTTCTCGGTTCGCCATTCCATGGTCCTGGACTCGGCCAGCGCCTTATAAAAATTGGGACAATAAAGCTGAAGATCGCTGTCGCATTTCGTCTCTTCTGTATTGATGAAAGCAATCAACTCGTCGATTTCACGACTGAATTTCTCTGTCAGCGACCGAGCGGATTCGACTCCTCGGTATCGCAACTCAAGACTGCCGGATTTTGCACGGGAAAAATGCTTGCGCTTCATATCGTTGAACGCTCTCAATAAATTTTCCCGGGCTTGACGTTTTTCTTCGTAATACATTCCAGCCATTGCAGTACTCCCTTTCCATGGCAAAATAGGTGCCTGAAAGTGAGTTTTTTGTCAACTGCCGAAATATTCTGCCACTTATTTCTAAAGTGATGTGCAAAAAGTCTTATCGTTGAGTGAGGCATCCCGAGGGCAACGGTCGGACTGCTTCGCTCAATCGCGCTTCGCAATTCGCGTTGCTCTTGCGACGCTTGTTTCGCTCCCGCAGTGTGGTGCGGGTTCCGCCCGCTGACGGGGGGAGCGCTGCGCTTAGCTTCGCTCGCGTGGATCGCGAGCGACCAGCGCTTTTCGCGCGCTGGACGGCGACTCCGTACGACGGAGGGCGGGGTTGGCGCTTCGCGCTTTTTTTTATTTTTTTGAGCCTGCGGCGCTTTTTTATTTTTTCAGTCGCGCCGCCGGTACTCGCCGGGCGTCATCCCGTAGTGCTCCGCAAACCGCCGGCTGAAGTGACTCTTGTCGGCAAAACCCCAGCGCTCGGCAATCTCATCCAGCATCACCCCCCGCCGCAACTCCGCCGCCGCCCCCGCCAACCGGTGACGCAACGCAAATAAATGAAACGGCATCCCCGTCAACGCCCGGAATTCCACCCCGAACCGCCGCTCACTCAACCCGCAAAACACCGCCGCCTCCGCCGTCGACAAGTTCCCCCGCAACCGCACCATCCGCTCCATCAGCCGGTCCAGCGAAAAACTCCCCGGTCCCGGCCCCCGCCCCCCCCGCCCCATATTCTCCAGCAATATCGCCAGCAACTCCAGCAGCATCCCCCGCAGCCGCAACGACGTCCAGCCGTCACTCCGCTCCGCCTCCGCCGCAATCATCCCGCCCAATCGCATCACCTCGTCCCGCCGCTCCGGCTTCGGCCGCGGCCGCCCCGACGGCGGCAGCAAATACGGCGCCGCCAAATGAAAATTCTCGTCCGACAACCGCTGCAGCAGCTCAAAGTCGATCACCAGCAACGCCACCTCGACCGCCCCCTCGCCGCCGATCCGGTAACCGTGCGGCTCCCAAATGCCGCATAACCATACCCCGCCCGGCCCCAGCTCCATCTCATAGCCGCGGTAACAGCGGGTCATCCGCCCCGCCAGCACAATGCCGAGCTCCAGCACCCCGTGCATGTCGAATCCCTCGCTGAAGGGTTCGTCATGCCGCCGGTACTGCGCCGCAATCCCCGCACTCGCTTTGAGGTCGATCGCCAGCGTCCCCGGCAGCCAGTCGAATCCGGATGGATCACTCGTCACCATTTTCCTGACGCTCCTCCGCCGCCGAAACTTCCCCCGCCGCCACTGAAACCGCCACCCCCGCCGCCCCGGAACCCGCCGCCGAAGCCGCCGCCGGAACTCCAGCCGCTTCCGCCACCGCCCCCAAGACCGCTGCCGGGAAAAATTTTGCCGATCAACGCGAGGACCACCACGATGGCAATGAACACCCAGAAAAAGGTCTCGATCGGGAACTCTTTGTTATTTGCCGGAGCCACCGGAACCGCCGGGACCGTTTTGCCGATGACGAAGTCCCGAACCCGGTTGACCGCCAGCACCGCCCCCCCGGCGTAGTCGCCGGCGCGGAAACAGGGCCCCATCTCCCGGATGATGTCGCCGGCGCGGGCGTCATTGATCTTGCCCTCCCAGCCATAGCCGATTTCGAGGCGGATCGAGCGATCTTTTTGCGCAATGGTGAGGAGAACGCCGTTGTCTTCACCCTTATGCCCGATCTTCCACTTTTCGGCGGCGCGCATCGAGACCGTCTCGATCGCTTCACCCTCCAGCGACGGAATGGTCCAGACCACCATCTGGCTCCCGGTCGCCTTTTCGAGTTCAAGGATCGCCGCCAGCACCTTCTCTCGGCCGGAGCCGGAAAAAAGGTTCGCCTGATCGACCACCCGGTCCGGTACCGCGGGCACCGCGACCTCCGCCACCGCAGAAACCGCCCCAATGAATGTAATTGCGACAAAAAGCAGATTTTTCAATATTTTCATTGGATTCACCATCTCCCCGAAGCGCCGCCGCCGCCGAAACTTCCTCCACCCCCACGAAAACCGCCGCCGCCGAAACTGCCGCCGCCGCGGGAACCACTGCCGGAGCCGCCGGAAAGATCCCTCAAGTCGGCGCTGAACAGCCATTTGAGTGTGCGGAAAAAACCGTAACCGATCGCCAGCAGGCCCCCAAAAAGGAGCAGCGTCGAAACCCACCCCCAAGTGATTTTCCACCACGGCACGACCGAACCGACCGGCGCGCCGGAGGTATACCACTCGACCATTTTGACCGCGTGAACCACTCCAGCCGCATAATCACGGGTGCGAAAATAGCTGCCGATTGACCGGATGATGTCGCCGGCCCGTGCATCATTGATGCATCCCTCCCAGCCGTAACCGACTTCAAGCCTCACCGCCCGCTCCTTGGCCGCAATGGTGAGGAGGATGCCGTTGTCCTGGCCCTGATGTCCGATCTTCCACTTTTCGGCGGCGCGCATCGAGACTGTCTCGATCGGCTCGCCATCAAGCGACGGAATGGTCCAGACCACCATCTGCCCGCCGGTCTTCTGCTCGAGTTCGGCAATCGCCGTCCGAATCGCGCCCCTGCCGCGAGAAACAAAAAGCCTGGCCTCATCGACCACCCGGCCGGATAACTCGGGCACCGCCACCTCGGCATTCAACATCAGCGGAAGCAAAGAGAAAAAAAGCAATAAACGACGAAATCGTTTCACCGCAGTTCCCCCTCCCCGCGTTTAGAACGTCACCTTGGGCGGCTTGACCACCGAAGCCGCGCCCTCCGGCGGCTGGAAGTATTCGACCGACTTGAGCTCGAGGCTGCTGGCGAAGAGCGAGCCGGGGAATTTGCGGATTGCGGCGTTGTAGTCGCGGGCGATGGCGTTGTAGCGGGTACGGGCGACGCTGATCCGGTTCTCGGTCCCGGCGAGCTCGTCCTGAAGCCGGATGAAGCTGGTATTGGCCTTCAAATCGGGATAATTTTCGCTGATCGCAAGCAGGCGGCCGAGCGCGCTCTCCAGCGCGGTTCCGGCGGCGGCCTTCGCGGCCGGGCCGTTGGCGGCGATCAGGCGGCTGCGGGCTTCGGCGACTTCGGTCATGATTTTGTCTTCGTGCTTGGCGTAACCCTTGACGGTTTCGACCAGATTGGGAATCAGGTCAAGCCGCCGCTGGAGCTGGGTGTCGATCTCGCTCCACGCGCTTTTGACCGCTTCCTCGCGGTCGATCAGCCCGTTGCGGACGGTCACCACAAAGAGCCCCCCGATCACCACTGCCAGCACGATCACAATCAGCAATCCAACCAACGGCGATTTACCCATTCCGCACCTCCATTTTTCGGGTTTTGCCAATAAAATACCGGAGATGGCGCGGAATACAAGAGTTTTTTTACGATAGTGGCGAAAAAAAAGCAGAAAAAACGGTCGGCCTCATACCGTGTCCGGCGCCGCCGCCCGGTCGAGATACCAGGTCGCCGCCGGGTGATTGACGAAATGCGAGGCGGGGAGCGCCGGATCGTCCGGCGACGCCGCGATGCGCGTGAGGATGGCCCGCTTCTTTTCGCCGGTCGCCATGAGAAGAATCCGGTCCGCCCGGCCGAGGGTGCCGAGTCCGAGGGTGATCCCGGTCCCGCCCGGCGTCCGCCCGGCGAAATACTTGCGCCCGACCTCGCGGGTGACGTCGTCGAGGGTCACCACCCCGCCGATGAAGTCGGGTGAAGTCCCGGGTTCATTGAAGCCGAGGTGGCCATTCATCCCGATCCCGAGCAAAGTCAAACCGAGCGGCCCGCGCCGGGCGACCAGCTCGAGCACGGCGGCGGCATCGGCTTCGGGATCGGCGGCGAGGCCGTTGAACACGCAAAGGTTCTCCGGCCGGATGCCGGCGGGATGGTAAAAGTGGCGGTTCATCACCTCGATGCAGGAGCCCGGGTCGGCGGGGCCGAGGCCGCCCCATTCGTCGAGCCCGACGTAGCCGACCGAATTCAAATCGACTTCGCCACGCTGCTGCATCGAGACCAGTTCGCGGAGCGCGGCAAGCGG
Source organism: uncultured Victivallaceae bacterium (assembly GCA_964599205.1). Classification (GTDB taxonomy): domain Bacteria; phylum Verrucomicrobiota; class Lentisphaeria; order Victivallales; family Victivallaceae; genus JAVBUI01. Next base: position 7,626 of record CAZRFG010000046.1, on the reverse strand, counting down.
AGTGTCCCCGGCGGCGAGCGAAAGGAGCCGCCCCGGATTGGCGCGGATAAATGCGGCGACCGCCTGCGCCACGGTGAGCGCAAGTTCGGCCGGGTCGGCGGCGATGACAAGCTTCATAATCCGACTTTCTTCCCCGCCGCGTAACGGTACGCGGTGCGGATGTTTTCCACCGGCGTTTCCACTCCGGTGCAGTTGCTGGTGAAGAGGAAAAGGCCGCGGCCGCCGGAAGTGACTTCAAAAATGCGGTCGACTTCGGCGCGCACCTCGGCGGGACTCCCCGAGGGCAGCGTGCGGGTGACCGAGAGGCCGCCCAAGAGCAGCGGACGGGAATGGTGCGCCAGCGTCCGGCGGCGGATTTCGGCCGGATCGACCCCGCACTCGGTCTGGAAGCCCTGGAAGCCGGTGAAGCCGCTCGCAAGCATGTCGTCGAGGAGCGCCATCACATTGCCGTCGCAGTGGTGAATCAGCCGGATGCCGGCGTCGAGCAAAGGCGCCAGCGACGTCCTGACATGCGGCCAGTAGCTGCCGCGCAAATACTCCGGCGAGACCATCGGCCCGCGGTTGTCGCAGATGTCGCAACCGCAGAAAATCGCCGGAATGAGCTCCCACTCCCGCATCAGCCGGATCAAAACTTTGTTGCGCTCGGCGGTCTGCAGCGCGTTTTCCCAGTAGATGCGCTCGATCGCCTCGGGGTAGAGCGCGACGGCGGCGAGAAAAGCTTCGTACCCGTACTCGAAATAGAGCGAGAAATTGGCCCCGGCGTCCCAGAAATTGGGGAAAAATTCGAGGCCGCGGTCGCGAAGACGGTAAAGCAGCGCTTCGACCCGCCCCCGCAGCTCCGCCTCGGCCCGCACCGGGTCAAAGGCGGCGATGACTTTGGCCGCGCTGTCCGGGATCTTTTCGGCGCGTTCGAGCAGCGCCTCCGGCTCGACCGCGCTGAAGTCGTGCTGTTCAAGCTTGCCCGCCCGGATCGCCGCCGGATCCTGCGGGATGATCGGGAGCGCCAGGGCGTCGATACCGAGTTTGAGGTTGGCCTCGATCACCCCCCCCAGGGGGTCGGCGAGGTAGGTTTCGCGACTCATGCCGGCGAGTTCACAGACAATGTCGAGGCCGAGATTCCAGCCGCCGACCAAAGGAATCCGGTCGACTTCCTCACCGGCGAGCTGCCGGAGCAAACGTTCTTTGGCTTGCATCTGCTTGTTTCCTTTCACCACAAACTCAACGGAATTCCGGGAGATATTCGGCCTGGAGCTCGAACATCCGCTTGAGGTACAGCTCCGCCGAGCGCGGCGATTTGACCACCGGATCGAGCAGAATCGCCTGCAGCAGCAGCTCGCGCGACCGGTTGACGTAGGCATCCAGCAGCAGTTTCTGGATCGAATGCTGCAACCGGATCTGGGCGGCGAAGCCCTCGGCGAGCGGCGGCACCGTTTCCGGCATGATTTCGCCGTCCCGGACCCGCGCGGGGACTTCGATGCAGCCGTCGGCAGCGAGGTTGGGAATGTACAAGCGGTCGTTGAGCACATTGACCGCCGGGCGGAAGGCGTCGCGCTTCAGCATGAGATCGCCGATCATCGGGATCGCGAGTTCGCCCGAGGAGGTCAGTTGCTTGTCGTCGACCGGGCGGCGGTTCTCGATGTATTCGAGATATTCGTTGACTTCGGCGACCTCGTTTCGCGGCACCGGGCGCGACTCGATGCCGCGCGACCAGCCGCCCCCCTCGAGCTCGACCGCGCCGGCGACGTATTCGCCGGTATGGGTGCCGTGGGGGTAGCCGACCACGCCGAAGCGGTCAAAGAGGTAGCGGGTCACGCCGTCGAATTCACCCTCGCGGCGGCGGAATCCGGCGACGAATTCCGGGATCAGGTCGCGTCCGGTGGCGCGCTCGCCGATCCGATAGTAGGTGAAAAAGTGATTCATCCCGGCGGTCCGCACGTCGAGTTCGGCGACCGGGCGGCCGAGAATTTTTTCGACGGTCTGGTAGAAGCCGTAAAAGCCGTGGCAGAGTCCGTACGCCTTGAGCTTGGTGAGGGTCAGGATCGCGCTGAGGATGCGCGACTCGGGATTGGTGAAGTTGAACACCACCGCCTGCGGCGCGATCCGCTCAATGTCGCGGCAGAGCGGCAGAATGAGTTGATAGTTGCGGAGCGCGTGAAAAATCGCGCCGGGCCCGCCGTTTTCGCCGTAGATATGCTCGATCCCGCAAGCGATGCCGACCCGGTAGTCCTGTTCCCAGAGCGCCATCCGGTTGACCGCGACCGAAACGATCACAAAAGCGGCATCGCGGAGCGCCGCCGCCCGGTCGGTGGTGGCCGAAAAGAGCACCGGCGACTTTTTGAACGCGGCGCAGTTGCGACCGTAGAGCAGCATTTGTTCAAGCCGCGCCGGGTCGAGATCGACCAGCGCGAGTTCGACGTCGAAGCGTCCGCTCAATTCGGTTTCGAGCACGAGATCATGAATCACGCCGGGGGCGAAGGAACGGCTGCCGGCTCCGACCAGTACGATTTTCAAAGGTTCTTTCATCGGGTTGCCTCCATTTTGCGGCATTCAATATAGCCGTCGCGGAGGACGAAAACAATCGCTGCCGGTTGTATCCTGACGCCGAAGAGTTGTATCCTATGTCGTCAACTCTTCGGCGAACTGCCGGAAGAGCTCGTCCGGGGTGCGTCCCGATTTGAGGAGATGCCGGAAAGCCTCCGGGGTGATCCCGGTGGCGACGCTGTGCTCGATGAAGGCGAGCAGATGGTCGAAGTAGCCGTTGACGTTGAGCACTCCGATCGGGGCGTGGCAGCTCCGGCTGCCGATCTTGCGCCGGACCAGCGCGTCGAAGAGCTCGTCCCAAGTGCCGAAGCTGCCGGGCAGCGCGATCAGGGCATCGGCGCGGCTCAGCATCAGCGCTTTGCGTTCGGCGAGGTTACGGGCGACAAAGGATTCGGTGAGGTCGGGGTGGAGGATTTCCTCGGGAAGATCCTCGGCGAAGACGCCGACCACTTTGGCGCCGTGTTCGAGCGCGGTGTCGGCGAGGATTTTCATCAAACCGCTGTCGGCGCCGCCGAAAATCAGGGTCATCCGGTGCCGGGCGATGAAGCGGGCGAGTTCGACGGTGGCTTCGGCGTAGACCGGATCGTCGGGTAAAGTTGAAGCGCAGTAGACCGCGACGCTGCGGATTTTTTCCAAACCGTGAATCATCATGCAAACTCTCCTTTCGGGTAATCTAACACGATTTCGCGGGAAAGCAAAGCAGAGCGGGTGAATTTTAAGCGGGGCAAGGCCGAGAGCGACGCCATCCCGGACGGCAAATCCGCCAAACCACCCCGGCGACCGCACCGGATATCGCAATGGGACAATCCCCCCAATCCCCTCCCCTTCCCGAAAAAGCCGCAAGCGGACTTGCAAAAGTGCCGGAGGACGGCTATAGTTTCAGAATTTCAACAAAGGGGTTGTGTTATGAAATTCCGTAATTTGCTGACCTTGGGCGCGGCGCTCTTCGCCGCGACGGTCTTCGGCGCCGAAGCGCCGAAAGTGGAGAACTATGCCGGAAAGCAGATCGAGCTTTGCATGATCGGCGACAGCATCACTTGGGCGGGCGAAGGCGACTACTTCCGCAAACACCTGCTGGAGAATATGCCGGAACTCGCTTTCGTCGGCACCCATAGTGCCAAATTCGGGTACAGCCACGCCGGCGAAGGCGGCAACAGCACCGGCAAAGTGCTGGAGCGGATCAACAATCCCGACTCGATTCCCAATGCCCGCTATTACCACCTGCTGATCGGGGTCAACGACAACGCCGCCGCCAAGAGCGCCGACGCCACCGCCGAACGCGGCAAAAAGACCCTCGAGTCGATCGTCAAAATCGTCAACGAACTCGAAAAGCGCCCCGGCGTCGAAAAGATTTTCCTCGGCACCATCCTGCCCTGCAGCGTCGACGGCAAACCCGAATCGGATGCCAATCACTTCCGCGATATGAGCGGGATTGAAACCAATAAATTGATGCGCGCCGACTTCGACAAACTTTTCCCGTCCGGCAAAGTGGTGCTGGTCGAGTATGAAAAGCCGCTCCGTCCGCTGCCCAACGTCCGCGAAATCATTCGCCTCCACCCGACCCCCGACGGCTATGTGCTGGTCGCCAAAATTCTCGCCGACTCGCTGAAGGCCAACGCCACCCCCGCCAAAGCCGATCCCGCGGTCACCAAGTACGGAGTCGAAGTCCGCAACCTCTGGAGCCTCAAAAACAACTGCACCGCCCCGCTGATCCCGGGCTGGTACACGGTCAGCTTCGACGTCAAAAAGGTGACCGGCGACAAGCTCAATCTCCTGGTTGAGTCGCGCTTCCCGGCTTCGCTCAAAACGCCGTTCAAAAAGGATTTTTCGATCCCGGCCAAGGCCGGCGAACGCGTCGAATTTGAACTTTTCACCGGCTATCAGGGCTACGGCTACGATCAGTCCTCGCTCGAAATCAAGCCCGCCAACGGCGAAATCGACCGCGTACTGGTGGAAAAGATGCGCCCGAGCCAAAAGGCGTCGATCTACGGCGAAGGCACTTTCGTCGATGCCAAGAGCCCGCTCAGCCTCGGCGAAAAGCTGGTTCCGGCGAAATAAGCCCGCTTCATAATGCAGTTCAAGGCCACTCCTTTGTTTCCCGCTTTCCGGGGAAGACTGGAGTGGCTTTTGCTTGCCGGGGTGCTGGGGGCGCTGCTGCTCCCGGCGTGGCTCGCCGGACTCGCGGCAGCGGCGCTCTTCCTGTTGATCCCGCGCCGGATGGCGGCGGCGGTCGCGCTGGCGGCGCTGGCCGCGCTCGCCGCGGTCGAACTTTCGCGTTGGCGAATGGCGCAGACTTTGGTCGCCGTCCTCGACGGCCATGACCGCGGCGGCGAAGCGGTGATCCGGATCGACGACCCCGGCCTCACCGCGGCGGCCGGCTTCGGCCAGGATTCGCTGATCTCGGCCGAAGTCCGGCAAATCCGGCTCGCCGGTGAACGCGACTGGACTCAGGTATCCGGCAATGTGCTGGTCCGGCTCCCCTTTGAATCGCAATACCGTTTCCGCTACGGCGAAGTTCTCACCGCGACCGGCCGCTTCGAGCTGCCGGAGCCGGGAAGCGGCTTCGCCAACTACCTCGCGTCGCTCCGGGTCGGGGCGGTGGTGCAACTGCTCGAATTCAAGGCCGACGGCGTCGAGCCCGGACTCTTCGGCCGCCTCCTCGATTGCCGCGACCGGCTGCTGGCCCGAGCAACCGGCGCAATCGAGTCGCCCCGCATCCGCAACGCGATCGCCTCGCTCTACTTTGCGTGCAAAACCGGCCCCGATCCGGTCTCCCGGCGCGACTTGATCCGCTCCGGCACCATCCACATCTACGCGGTGAGCGGACTCCACGTCGGGATGCTGGCGGTGCTGCTGCTGCTGGCGCTGCGCCCCCTCCCCTTCCGGCTCCGCTACCTCGTGCTGCCGCTGCCGCTGGCGCTCTATGTCCTCACCACCGGGGCCAATGTCCCGGCGGCGCGCGCGCTCCTGATGATCGCGGCGTGGTCGCTCCTCCGCGCCATGCTCTACCGGGTGCCGCCGGTCACCTTTCTCCTCTACGGCTGCGTCTTTTTCCTCCTCCTCAATCCCGCCAACCTTGACAATCCGGGATTCCGCTACACCTTTGTGATCACCGGGGCATTGCTGCTGCTGGCCGAGAATTACCGCAACCGGAGCAACCTCGCACTCGACCCGGTGCCGATGATGCCGCCCGGCCGCAAAGCGGCAAAGCTCCGCCGCAAACTCGCCTGGCGCAACAACTTCTTTTTCGGCCTCAGCAGTTGCACCGTGGCGTTCCTCGCCGGGGCGGCGATCACCCTCGACTTCCAGCAGAGCTTCCTGCCGGGTTCGATCGTCGCCAATATTTTCTTGCTCCCGGTGGTGGCGCTGTTGTTTCCGATGCTGGCGATCAAGATTGCGGCAAGCTTCGTACCGTGCCTCGACACCCTCGCCGGGATCGCCCTTGCCGCACTCTTCCGGATCATCGACGCGGTGGCGGCGCTGACGGCGGCGCTTTTCCCGGCCAGCGCCACCGGGCCGATGCCGCTCTGGGGAAGCATCGCCCTTTACGCCGGGCTGCTGCTGTTGCTCGTTCCCGGCGGGAAACAACTGCCGTACCGGCGGCTCGCCGGAGCGCTGGTGATCGCCGGACTGATCGGTTATCTCCATATCCAGATGCTCGCCGCGTCGCCGGCGGCGCTGATCGCTTGGGGCGGCCGGGCCGAAATTCCGGCGGCGGCGATCGCCGACCCGGCGGCGGGAGTGGGGGTGGCGGTCAACGTCCCCGACGGCGCGGCGGCGGCGGCGATCGCCGATTTCTTCCGCCGGCACGGCATCGCCAGAGTCGACCGGGTGGTCTTCTCGGAAGCGCGAAGCGGCGCAATGGGCGGTTTGCGGACGCTGCTGCGGCAGCTCCCGGTCGACAATGTGGTGCTGCCGCCGCCCGACCGCGGCGACTTCCAGTTCCGCGCCAAGCTCCTTGAGCTCCTCGAGGAAAATCCGGGGCTCGGTTTCACCGTCAATCCCGGCAACGTCAAGATTCTCCGCGAAAAAGAGGATTGGACGCTTGCATATTTCAATCCGGCAACTACAGTTGAGTACCGTTTTTCATTTGCCGGAGCCCAGGTCGAAGTCACCACCCCGCAATGGAGCGCGACCCGGAAACTGATTCCGGTCAACCGTCTGGAGACGTCTGTTTATGAGTACCGCTGAACCGAAGCTGAAAATCTGCCACGTGATCACCCGGATGATCGTCGGCGGAGCGCAGGAAAATACCTTGTTCACCGTTCTCGACCACCTTGCCAAAGGGCACGAGGTGGTGCTGGTCACCGGCCCCTCGCCGGGGCGCGAGGGCGAATTGCTCAATTTCGCGGGCAAAAACGGCGGCGGCGAAGTGATCGTGATGCCGGAACTGGTCCGCGAGCTCAATCCGCTCAAGGATTATCAGGCGGTACGGAAACTCAAACATCTCTTCCGCGAGCGAAAATTCGACGTCGTCCACACCCACAGCTCCAAAGCCGGGGTGGTCGGCCGGATCGCCGCTTGGCAGGCGGAAGTGCCGGTGGTGGTGCATACCGTCCACGGCCAGGCCTTTCACCGCTACGAAAAACCCTGGAAAAACGCGATTTACATCCTCTCCGAAAAATACGCCGCCGCCCGCTGTCACCGCATTTACGCGGTGGCCCAGGCGATGATCGACCAGTGCGTCGAGGCCGGGGTGGCTCCGCGCGACAAGTATCAGGTAGTCTACAGCGGCATGGAGATCGGCGACTTCCTCCACGCCAAACCCGAACCGGAGCTGCGGGCCAAGCTCGGCATCCCGGAGAACGTCCCGGTGATCGCGACGCTGGCGCGGCTCTTTCCCCTCAAGGGTTATGAATTCGTCCTGCCCGCCGCGCTCAAAGTGGCGCAAGAATTTTCCGGCGTCCACTTTCTCCTGATCGGCGACGGCCCGATGCACGATGAGTTGCAGAAAGCGATCGCGGCGGCAGGCTTGACCGGCCGCTTCCACTTCGCCGGGCTGGTGCCGCCCGATCAGGTGCACCGCTACCTCGCCCTCTCGACGATGCTCTGGCACCTTTCGCTCCGCGAGGGTCTGCCGCGCTC
>CAZRFG010000045.1:3309-14957 GCA_964599205.1 uncultured Victivallaceae bacterium | reverse complement strand
AACAAAGCGCGTGAAAGCGCCCACAACACCACCTGCCGCAACAACCTCAAACAGATCGGCATGGGCAATCTCGGTTACAGCACTGACAACACCGATTTCCTGCCGCCCTGCTACGACGGCGGGGGAGCCAAGGCCTACACCCCGTCCAAGGATGTCTTTTACGCCATCCTGCCCCAGCTCGGCATCACCAACCGCTTCAGCACCAACGCGCTGCTGAAGAATTTCAAAACCTTCCTCTGTCCCTCGGCGCCCAACCCGGGTGCTTACATGACCTACAACAACATCAAAAGCACCTACGGCTGCAACACCACCAACGCCTGGAACGCGGTCGGAACCTCCGCCATTCCCTATGGGTACACTTCGGCTTCGACCGCCCGATACTCGAGCAGAATCGGCTCGATCAAAAAGCCGACCGTTTCCTTCGGCATGGCCGACGGGCGGCTCAACATCTCCTCCTCCGCCGACGGGCGGGGATATCTCGCCCTTTCCGGTCAGGGCGGACTGACCGCCGACGCGCCGGAAGTGGTGGTCCGCCGGCATCAGAATGGATTCAACATCATGTATCTCGACTTCCACGTCAAAAATTATAAACCCGGGGACACCCTCAGCACCGATCCCTTTGTCAACCGTATCACCGCCAATCCCGAAAGTCTCCAGTTCTGGGACTGCGGATTCACCATATAAGCCGACTGGAGCGTTTCATGAAGTTGATTCCTGTGTTGTTTTGTACTGCCGGTCTTTTCACCGCCGCCGCCGCCGATTTTTATCGGCCCGATCAGTTGAAGAAGGAGAGCGGTGAAATCGCCGCGGCCGACCAGGATGGCCGCAAAGCGATCCGGCTCAGCGGCAAAACCGGAGCCAACGCCGGCAACTCCGCCCAGTACCGCACCGGTTCGATCGTCTTCGCCCAGCCGGTCGACCTCACCGGAAAACAGCTCCGGTTCAAAGCATCGAGCGCCACCCCCGGCGCGGTGCTGGCGCTGTATGTCCGCGCCTACAATCAGAACGAGACGAAACCGGTTTGGAGCGCGCTCAACTACGCCAGTCCCTTTGCCGGCGGCGAAATCGAGTGCATTGTCCGGCCGGAGGGCAAAGGCGTGCTCGGCTGGGAGCCCGGCGTGGTTTCCGGCAGCGCCCCGGCCAAAGTCGACCGCATCCAGTTCTGGCTCGGCAGCCGGAGCGAAAATACGCCGCTGGAGGCGAAATTTTATGACTTCGTGATCGAAGACGCCAAAGCTGCCGCAACCGCGCAACCGGTCAAAACGCTCTCCGAAACCGACGCCTTGCAGGAATTCTTCAAAGCCGCCAATCTGAATTGTGCCGGCGGCACGCTTGAGGTGATCGAGCTTGACGGCAAAAAAGCGCTGAAACTCTCCGCCGTCACCAAGGCGCAGAAGAGCACTTACTACGCCACCGGCCGGATCAAACTTCCCGCTCCGATCAATCTCGACGGGCGGCAGCTCAAATTCAAGGTCACGTCCGCCACTCCCGCTCCGATCCTCGCTTTGGTGGCGCGTTTCTACAACCTTGGCGACAGCGTCAAGCCGGTGTGGAGTTTCACTTCGTGGGGCAAGGTCTTCGCCGCCGGGCCGGTGATCGAAGCCGAGCTCTCGCCCGATCGCGGCGTCGGCATCCCGTGGGAAGAAAGCCGGGTCAGCGGCGCCGCCGCCGACCGCGTCGACCTGGTCGAATTCTGGCTCGGCTCGACCGTTCCCGACGTCCCGATCGAAGCGGTCTTCTCCGACTTCACCTTTGCCAAAGCCCCGCCCGCGCCGACCAAATGGACCGCGGTCACCCCCTATGCCGACGCCCCCGCCAAGGTCAAGCACCCGGTCGGCTCGGTCAAGGAACCGGACATCGAGCGCGCTCGCGAAAACCTCAAGCGCTACGACTGGGCCAAGGACTCCTACGAGGCGCTGAAAAAACGGGCCGACCAGTGGATGGCGCTGGATCAAAAGGGGATCGAGAACATGGTCCCGGCCGAGGACGCTTTTTTCAAGTGCCTCTGCCCCAATTGCGGCACCCAGCCGGAGTTCGCCTGGGCGGGCAATGACGTTCTGCAGCCCGGCGGCAAGTCGATCCAATGCACCAAGTGCAAGATGATTTTCCCCAATGACAAGTATCCCGAGAACAAAACCTACACTGTCACCACCCCGCGCGGAAAAGTCAAGACGCTCAAATATTACGAAGGTCCCGACCAGATCGCCCAGGGGGAAAATTACGGCAAGAAATACCACCTGACCGGCGCGGTCAACTACGTCAAAATCCGCCAGATCGGCACCATCTACTCGGCCGCCTTCGTCTACGCGATGACCGGCGACAAAGCGTATGCGCAAAAAGTGCGCGACGTCCTCGTCCGCTTCGCCGACGTCTACCCCGATTACTCGGTCAAGTTCCGCGCCACCATCTACGACACGCCCAAGGCGAACAGCATGGGCGGCAAGCTCTGCGCCTGGAAATTCCACGACAGCTCGATCCTGCCGAGCGTGCTCAACGCCTACTCGATGACCTACAACAGCGGCGTTTACTCCGACGCCGACAAGCTCAAAATCGAGAACGGCATCTGCCGCGAGTACAAGAATTTGATCACCGCCTGGCCGCCGACCAAGGACTGGTGCCTCAACGCGGTTCCCGCCCACATGACCACCGCCGCCTTGTGCGCCGCGATCACCGGCGACCACGAGCTGATGGACTGGGTGCTCAAGGGGCCGGATGGATTCTATTCCTTCATCGACAAATACTACACCCGCGACGGCCACTGGTACGAGAGCGCCCCGTCCTATGCCAATATGGCCAATGAGCCGATGGTGACGCTGGTCGCCGCGCTCCAGGGCTACAGCGACAGCCCCGATTATCAGGGCGAGGACCGCTACGACAAGCTCGATATCTTCAAGGCGACCCCGGCGCTGGAGCTGGTCTTCACCGGCATGGCCGACGGCACGCTGCCGACCGGGTACTTGCCCGCCTTCAACGACTCTTCGTTCAACGCACGGCAGAGCATCAGCCAGCTGGAGCTGGTCGCGGCGCTCCGCCCGACGCCGGAGAACCGGGCCCGGCTGGCCTATTTCGCGGCGAACTATCCGGCCACTTGGGGGCGTGAACTCTCGACCCTCTACCGCGATCCCGGACTCAAACTCAGCGCCGATACTCCGATGCCGGAACAACTCGACCGGAGTTTCATCGCTCCCGGCGGCGGCGTCGCCGTGCTGCGCCGTCCGGAAAGCGCCAAAATGAGCGCACTTGCGATGTACACCGGCGGCGACGTCGGCGGGCACTCGCACAATTCGACCCTCGGCTACTTGTACTGCGACTTTGCCAAAGAAGTAATCAGCGACCTCGGCTACCTCTCGTGGTGGCACGACCACCGCACCTGGAACAACTCGACGCTGGCCCACAACGTGGTGGTGGTCGACGGCAAAATTCAGGAAAAGACCCGGCGCGGCGTCCCCGAACTCTTCACCTCGCCCGACAAAGGCATCGCGGCGGTGCGTTTCGACGCCGCCAACGCGTACCCCGGGGTCACCAGCCGTTATGCGAGATCGCTCTACAACATCCCGCTCGCATCGGGCGGCCAGTACGTGGTCGACATCTTCACGGTCAAGGGCGGCGCAAGCCACCTCTGGAATTTCCACGCCGACGGCGACGCCGTCAAACTCGACCGCGCACTCGACCTGAAACCGGTCGACATGCTCAAACTCGCCGACAAGGCGACCGGGGCGGAATGGCTCAAAAACGCCGAGGGGGCGAAATTCGGCCCCGGCGTGCTTCGCGCCGACTGGACGTTCGACCCCGAAATCACCACCCGGATGTGGCTCCTCGCCGAAAAGCCGCTCGAAGTGATCAAAGCCGTGGCCCCCGGGCTCCGCGACCAGAAAACCCCCTACCTCAAAGTTCCGCTCCACATCCTCCTCGCCCGCGCCGACGGCCCGGAAAACCGCTTCGTCTCGGTCTTCGAGAGTGCCAAGGGCGGCCAATTCGCGATCAAATCGGTCGAATTGCTGCCTTCCAAAGACGGCAGCCTTGAAATCAAAGTCACCTTGGCCGACGGCGCTTACGACCTCGTCTCAATCGCCGCCTCGGGCAAGCAGTCGACCATCCGCCGCTTCGCCGGCGGCAAAGAGATTTCGAGCTGGAGCGAAGGAAGCAACCTCCTCACCGGCAAAATCACCGCGATCGATGTCGATAAAAAAGAATTCACCACTTCGCTTGCCGCGCTTCCCGCCGGTTCCGATTTCAAACACGTCTACATGCTGATCCCGTCCGAAAAAGACGGTCTCTACCAGCTCGCCGGGGCGGAAATGCGCGACGGCAAAGCGGTCTTCAAACTCGCCCCCAAAGAGGTGATCCGCCTCAAGCCGGGCGCCGATTTCATCATCAATCAGCCGATTGAACCATAAACCACAAAACCCGAAAGGACCCTCAAACATGAACAAAGTACTCGCAATGCTGCTCTGCGGCGCCCTCGCCGGAACGATTTGCGCGGCGGATATTCCCGACCTCAAAAAATCGATGGCAGTCAAAGGCGCCGGCGAAGTCGACGGCCTGATGGACGAGGACGGCCTCACCGTGATCGAGCTCAAGGGCACCACCGAGGGCAACGACAAGAACAAGGGCAACAAGTACCTCAACTTCAACCTCGACCTCCCCGAAGCGGTCGACCTCACCGGCAAAGCGCTGGTGGTCCGCGCCAAAACCGATACCCCGGACATCATCGCCGGGCTTTACGTCCGCGCCTTCAACGAAGGCAACAACAAAACCCCGGTGCTGAGCTACAACGTCTGGAAACCGGTGCTCAGAACCGACTATATCGACATCATGCTGATCCCCGGCGAAAACGGACTCCTGCAGTGGGAAAAAGCGGTGGTTTCAGGTGACCCCGCCAATGCGGTCAAACGCCTCCAGTTCCATATCGGGACCCCCAAGGAACTCTCGACCATGAACCTCAAGATCAAGTCGGTCAAAGTGATCGACGATCCGCGGGTGGTTTTCAAAGCCGCCACCGCCGGCATGGGCGAGTTCAAGGCGATCGCCAAATCCCGCTTCGCCGCGACCGGCACGGTCAAGGCCGCGATGGTCGACGGCGTCGCCACCATGATCTGCGAAAGCCGCTCGCTGGCCGAAGCCAAGCAGACCAACCAGTACGACGGCCTGGCGTTCTCCTTTGCCAATCCGGTCGATCTCGCCGGCAAAACCATCAAGTTCGAATACAAGGCAACCGGTCCGGTGCTGGCTCTCTACATCCGCTTCTTTGACGCCGCCGGCAAGAAACCGCTGCTGAGCTTCGTCTCCAAAGTCCGCCCCGCCAACGAATGGACCGCGGTCGAACTCAAGGGCGGCGCCGATTCCGACAAGTTCTCCTGGCAGCCCACCGAAGTGAGCGGCGATGAGGCCAAAGCGGTGACCACCGCCGACTTCATCTTCTGCACCCCGGATAAGGCGGCCGACTTCGGCATCCAGGTTCGCAATCTGCGGGCGGAATAAATTTTCAACCCCCGAACGGCGTCGGAAGTTCGCTTTTGACGCCGTTTTTTTTCGGAGCAAATCATCATGAAACGAGTATTGACCGCGAGTCTCAGTGCGGCGCTGGCCCTCGGCCTCCAAGCCGCCAATCTGCTTGACGGCGTCACCGCCGCCGACCTGATCCAGGAAACCGGCCGGGCCGAGGTCGTCACCGTCAACGGCAAACCGGCGATCCGGCTGACCGGCCATACCGCCGAGCTCAAGGGCGACACCAACCGCTACGTCAACTTCAAGCTCAAGCTCAAAACCCCGATTTCGCTGGAAAACCGCAGCCTCGCGGTCACCGTTTCGAGTCCGCTCACCCCGCCCGGAAGCGGCCTCTATTTGCGCGCCTGGAACGCCGGCGACACCGCCAAGCCGGCCTGGAGCTTCCAGCGCTGGAACAACGAAGTGGTTTCGACCGCGCCCCGCACTTACATTGTCACCGGCGGCCAGAACGGCCTCTTCGGCTGGGAAGGCGCGGTGGTCTCGGGCAAAAAGGCCGACCGGATCGATACCTTGCAGTTCTTTTACGGCACTCCCGACAAGAATCGTCCGCTCGAATTGATCATCTCGGGGATCGAGGATGTCGCCCAGGTCGACACCGCGCCGAAGACCAAGCCGGCGGCTCCGGCGGGCGATTTCGCCCCCTCGATCTTCGCCGGACTCAATGGCGGCTTGAGCAAAATCGGCCGCTCCTTCTCCGACCTGGCGACCTTCAAGGCCGAGGGTCCGGAGGGCGTCCGGATGGCTTTCACCCGGGTTGACAACAACAACTACGCCGGGCTGATGTTCCAGCTCAAGGAACCGCTCAATCTCGAAGGCAAAGCGCTGGAGTTTGAAATCTCCGGCAACGCCCCGCCCGCCGGGCTCTATATCCGGCTTTACAATCAGGGCAGCGCCAAGCCCTGCTGGAGCTTCGCCTCGTGGAACGCGCTCGCCAAGACCGAAGCGCAGAAACTCACCGTCCAGCAGGACGGCGCCCGCGGCATGCAGAAAGAAGCCGAGGTGATCGACGGCAGCAGCGCGACCAAGGTCGACCGCATCGAAGTCATCATCGGCCACCGCGAAGGCAGCGACAACCGCGATCTTTTGATCTCCGGGATCAAAGTCGCCGAGCCCAAAGAGTCGTTCTCCGGGCTCAAGACGGTCGCCGCTCTGGCCAAAGTCACCCGCCTCGCCGCCGCCGGCAAAGCCGCGGCTGAAATCCTTCACCCCGACACCGAAGCCGGCCGCCGCGCCGCCGCGGTGATCGCCGATGCGATCGCCAAAAGCACCGGCGTCAAACTCCCCGCCCGTCCCGGGACCAAAGCCGACCAGGTTCCCGCCGGAACGGTGATCATGCTCGGCAATATTTTCACCAACCCGGCGATGCTGACCACCTACGCCCGCGGCGGCACCCTGGCCGACGCGATTTTCCCCGGCAAGGCGGGCTATGTTGTCGACACCATCGTCGAACCCTATCGGCGCGGCAGCGATGTACTGATCGTCGGCGCGTCCGATGACGAGGGCCTCGCCCTCGGCGCGGCGAAACTCGCCGGGATCATCGCCAAGCACGGCAAGGCGGGGTCGCTCGAGCTCCCGAAACTGTTTGAAGCGGTCTACGCGCCGCCTTTCGAAAAAGCTCCGGCGTTCGCCAAGGATCATCTCGAAAAAGGACTTGAAGAGGCCAAACGCATTCTCGCCACCGGCCAGCATACCTCTCTCGGCGGCTACCTCGCCACCATCGGCGAACGCTACCGGATGTGGCGCAACCCGGCCGACGCCAAGCTCTTCGTCGAAGTCGCCAAAGTCTACGCCGCCAGCGCCAAGGCCGATCCGAGCAAATTCGGCGGCGCCTGGGGTTTCGACAGCGACTTCCGTTCCTTTGCCGCGATCGGGATGTGGGACCTGGTCGAGCACGACCCGGTTCTGACCGACGCCGAACGGCTGACCGCCACCAATATGATCGGCCGCTGGCTGATCGAGGCGATCGTCGCCGAAGCCGCCAGCGGCAAGGGCGGCAAAGGGGTGGTCAGCAACCACCTGACTTTCGCCTCGCTGGGAACGCTGATGGGCAGTCTCTATTTCGAGAAATACTACGGCGAAAAACTTGCCGAGCCCAAAGAGTGGCTCGCGATCGTCCGGCATAACTTCTACCGTCAGATCGACTCCGC
Organism: uncultured Victivallaceae bacterium; assembly: GCA_964599205.1. GTDB lineage: Bacteria > Verrucomicrobiota > Lentisphaeria > Victivallales > Victivallaceae > JAVBUI01. The sequence continues at coordinate 7,302 of CAZRFG010000045.1, read as the reverse complement.
CAAAGCGCACGACGACTGCAACGGCTACCAGTGGCTGACCTGGCACCATCTGTTGCTCTACACCACCGCGATGCCGGACAACCGCTTCCTCACCAACGGCTACGCCGACAAGGTGATGCGCGGGATGCTGCTGACCATGGACAACCTCGGGTACCAGGTGCCCTACGGCGACACCGGCAGCTGGAAGTGCTGGTTCTCGGAAATCATCTGCCTCAACATCTACTACGCCGCCACCGGCGACCCGCTCGCCGCCTACATCCTCGGCTGGAAGCGCAAGCTTAACGATCAAAAGGCCCCCGGGATGTTCTACGCCAATCTGGCCGCCCCGGCCCCCGAACCCGCCGGATTCAACGGCGTTCAGGTCTTCGCGCTCGATCCCGTGTACTACCAGACTTCGCACGGCGAAGGCGCGGAGCTGCCGCTCGACAAGTGCTTCGACAAGCTCTCGATGCGCGAAGCGCTCAATCCCGCCGCGTTCTACCTCCTGGTCGACGGCGTCAACAACGGCGGCCACAAACACGCCGACGCCAACAGCGTGCTGCGCCACACCCAGTTCGACCGCATCTGGCTGGCCGACAACGATTATTTCAAGAGCCAGCAGAAGTTCCACAACACCTTGCTGCTGGTCGCCGACGGCGAAGCCTTCGCGCTCCCCGACTACATCGAATTGCTCGGCAAGGGCGATGAAAAAGAGTACGGCTGGAGCTCGACCCGAGCGAACAACCTCGGCTCCGCCAACTGGACGCGCCATTTGATCTGGCTCAAACCCGAAAAAGCCTACGTCGCGCTCGACGTGGTCCGGAGTACCAAAGACGCCGATCTCATGCTCAAGCAGCGCTGGAACGGAATCGGCGAAGTCGAGAAACGCGCCGACGGCGTCCTTTTCCGCCAGAACGGCCCGGCGATGCGTATCCAGGGCCAGCCGGACAGTCGCTTTGCGATGTTCGACGACGAGGAGCTCGGCGTCAACTGGGCGGGATATCCCCACGCGCCGAAAGTGGTCCGGGTGGTCGACCAGATGCTGAACCGCAAAGTCAAAGCGGGCGAAAGCATCAGCGTTGCCGCGGTCTGGCACGGCTGCGACCAGGGCGTGGTCGCCCCGTGGAAGGTCGCCAACGTCCCCGGCGGAATCACCATCGAAACCGGCAAGAAGCGCTACACCATCACCGCCGACGCCAGCGACAAACTCAGCGTCGCCGCGGCGGCGTCGAGTGTTGCCATCGCCGACACCCCGCCGGTCACCGACGATGCGGCGGCCGCCACCCTCGGCGGAACCCCGCTCAAGACGGCGTGGAAAGAAGTCCGCAGCCGGACCGGCCTCTTCACTTTCACCGATCCCGCCGGGCGGAAGCTCTTCCCGTTTGAATTCAAGGGCACCGAGCCCAAAGGTCAGAACGTCTTCATCGCCGACGCCTCGAACAAGGTTGAATGCGCGATCGACGGCAGCGGCACCGACGGCGCCGACTCGGTGATGTACGCGCCGAACGAGACGGCGACTTACGAGTTCACCTTCGCCAAACCGCAGGAAGTGTCGCAAGTCGAACTCAATTTGTGGTGGGCCAACAGCTCCTCCAAGGGCGTCACCTTCAAACTCAAAACGATGGAAGTCTACTGTGACGGCAAGAAAGTCGCCACCGTCGACGCGAGCAAGGGCGATTATCCCAACTTCGGCAAGCCGGTGCTGTTCCAGGCCGACTTCCCGAAACAGAGCGCCAGAACCGTCAAAGCGGTGCTGACCCCGCAGGCCGGTTCGACACTCTACGTCGGCGAAATCGCGGTCTGCGGCCCGGCCCCGCTCGACGCCAAAATCCGCAACGTCTTCACCGAATTCACCCGGGTCGCCGCGGTACCGGCCAAGTCCGGCGACTTCCTGGCGGTCGGGAGCCAGGACGGCAAGCTCGCCTTCTACGGCGAAGACGGCAAACTCCGCAAAGAGCTTGACCTCAAGTCGGCGGTCAACGACATCGCGGTCGAGGATCTCGACGGCGACGGCAACCCGGAAATCCTGGTCGCCTTGCAGGCGGGTACGCTGGCGGTGCTCGACACCGACGGCAAGGAGCTGTGGACCAAGAAGTTCGACTTCTACCGCGTCCACCCGGCGCTGACCATCGTCAAAGTCGCCGACCTCGACGGCGACGGCAACAAAGAAATCCTCGCCGGCTGCGACAACTGGCGGGTCTACGCCTTTGACAACAAGGGCAAGGAGCTCTGGAACTACGAAGTCGTCCACCCGACCCGCGCGGTCGAAGTTTTCGACCTCGACGGCGACGGCAAAAAAGAGGTGCTCTGCGGCACCAAATACTACATGATGTCGGTGCTCGACGCCAAGGGCGCGCGCAAATGGACCGCCCACTTCGGTCCCGGCTGCCGCGCGCTGGCCGCGCCCAAGGCGGACGGCAAGACCTTCGTCGCCGCCGGCTCGGACGACGGCAACGTCTATTTCTACACCCCCGACGGCAAGCTGCTGGCGAAATTCGTCACCGGCGATGAAGTGCGTTCGCTGGTCGCGGTGCCGGACGGCGCCGGCGACACCGTGTTCGCGGGTTCGTTCAACGGCTTCGTCTACCGCTTCACCCCGGCCGGAAAATTGCTGAGTTTCACCGCGATCCCCGGCAATGTGACCAAACTCCTGCCGCTCGCCGACGGCGCGGTATTGGCCGGATCGAGCGAGGGTTACGTCTGCCGGATCGACCGGAATGGAGCGATTACCGGATCGGCAAAATTTTCCGGATCGATTTCGGATCTGAAAATCAACAAAAAATCAACAATCGTGACAACTTCACGTGGCGAAATTGCGAAAGTGGATGTAGATTAAGGAAAATACGATTTGCCGCGCCCGTCTCAGGCGACTCCGGGCGCGGCCGCGAATCCTACGCCACATACTAAAAGAGATAAGGAAAAGAGATGTCCGAGAAAAAGATTCTGTTCATGACGGCCCGGAAACAACTGGCGCATACCTTCTGGAACGAAACCGGCGCCAGAAAGGCAAAGGAGTACGGCTTCAAGGTTGACGTCCCGGCGTGGGATGAGGACCTGACCGACTGCGACTGGTCGAAGAAGATGGCGGATTACGACGCCATCATCACCACCTGGAGCTCCCCGCTCTGCTCCGCGGAATTTTTGAAAGCCGCGACCAAGGCGAAGATCGTCGGACATTGCGCCGGCTCGGTGGTGGCGGTGGTCGACGACTCGACTTTCTCCACCGACATCAAGGTGACCACCTCCAATCCGATCATGGCCGAAGCGGTCGCGGAATGGTCGCTCCTGGCGACGATGCTGGCGCAGCGCAATCTGCAGTCCTACGCCAAGCTGCGCGCCAACGAGTCGATGAACTGGAAGCAGACCGGCAACATGCGCGACCTCAAGAACATGACCATCGGTCTCTGGGGCATGGGCGACACCACCAAGCATCTGTTGAAGATGCTGGCGCCGCTGCGTCCGGGCCGGGTGCTGGTGGCCTCGAACCACTCGAGCGAAGAAGAGCTGGCCAAGTACGGCGCGACCAAGGGCACGCTGGAACAGCTGCTCAAGGAATCGGACATTTTCCACTGCCTGGTGGGCGTGAGCAAGGAAAACTTCCTGCGCATCGGCGAAAAGGAATTCGCGATGCTGAAGGACGGCGCGACTTTCATCAACGGCGGCCGGGCCCGGCTGACCCAGGAAGAGCCGTTGCTGAAGGAACTTCAAAGCGGTCGGATCTCGGCGATTCTGGACGTTTTCCACGAAGAGCCGCTGCCGGAAGACGCGCCGCTCAACAAGCTGTCCAACGTGATTCTGACCCCGCACAACGCGGGTTACACCGGCCGCGACCGGTTCCTGCCGTTCCTGCTGGATGAGTTCCATCGTTTCTTCACCGGCAAGCCGATGGAGAGCGAGATCACCCTCAAGCGTTTCCAGACGATGACCAACGAACGGATGCGTTAATCCGTTTCGAGCGATTGCATGAATCCGGAAAGCGCCGTCAAAAGTGCTTTCCGGATTTGCTTTTCAGCC
>CAZRFG010000045.1:0-3209 GCA_964599205.1 uncultured Victivallaceae bacterium | reverse complement strand
TTGCATGAATCCGGAAAGCGCCGTCAAAAGTGCTTTCCGGATTTGCTTTTCAGCCGGTTGCGGGCTATCTTATGATTCCGGTTCACGTGAATGATGAATTCATGTGACTCCGGGAGTTGAATCCAAAAAGATTTTCGGGAAGTTCGGACGAGGTTTTTTGACTGCGTGGGCGGGTAGGACGACGGCGATACCCATAGCGGTATCGCCCGAGGACGCTCCCGCCGAGGCGGACAAACAGGCCGGCTGAGAGCCCGAAAAGATTTTGGGATTCGACTCCACCATCGGGGCGTAGCGCAGTGGCTTAGCGCGTCTGCTTTGGGAGCAGAAAGTCGAGGGTTCGATCCCCTCCGCCCCGACCATTTTAAAAATCTACAAATGATAAACTTACAAAAACACATCGATCAGCAGCAAAAATCAAATTTTGTAACACTTTAGGTAAAAAAATCCCCGGATCGCTCCGGTGTGGTGGTCACATCGCCGCATCAATCGCAGCGACAATTTTCCGCAGCCGCTCCAGTCTATCCGGTGGAACCGGTATTTTTGCAAGACTATGGACAGCAAGGCGATATGCGTTTAACACTCCAAGGTTGCGCCGTTTCGCGCTTTTTACGATCATGAGAGTTCTTATCAGCGTATGCTCTATAACGTGCCTTGACCCGTGATTTTTATAATGTGTTAATCGCTGAAAAAGCAAATATAATTGATTCCATCCTTTATTTAGAGCTATTCCAGGCAAATCACTACGAAGATACCTATAATCACAAGTTGAGCATCATAGGTTTTAGTGATTTTTAAAATTTTCAGTAAAAATTCCTCATTCTGACGAGTTTTAATTCCCCGGTATTATTTTTTTTCCAGTTCAAACCACAACCATGTTGGCGAGTAAATTGTATCCGTCTCGCCTTGAACATTTGAGGAAAAACGTATATCTCCAACCAGTTGCAGCATCGGCAACTCTTCCCGATACAGCATCTTGTTGCCAGCTTCACGATAAATATAAAGACAGCCCGTTTTGTCGCCGCCACTGCCCGGCGCCATTGGAATAACCGACTCTCCGGCATAATAGTAATAATCGATTCTGTATTTACCACAAGGAGAAACGATTTTCCCTCTGTAAATTTCCGCATAGTAGAGTTTATAAATCCCCAGGACAAACAATCCCAGCAGCAAGACAATCTTAAAAACACATCCGGAGCGGCTTTTGAAAAATCTTCTTATAGGAGAATTGGATGGTTGCGCTTTAAAATTCTTTTTTTCGTTTTCGCTTAAGGTATTTCCGTTCATATGCTTCTTCCTGTAAAGAAATCTTTAATTTTGTGATTCCAGAAGTTGCTGTTCATCAATATGCAAAAGTTCTCTATGGCAATCCGTGTCATAGGCGGCTGCTCTTGAGTTCAATTGTCTACCTTTGAGTTACCATAACCATTTGCTTGCCGATTACAAGTCCCAAATAGTTTATGTATATTTTTTTCCCAAAGCACCGCCTGCGGTCACCCAAATGCTAAACACATTTATGTAATGCCTGACGAACTTGTCAGTTTAAATCAGAAAAGGACTCATTCGGCGCGATAGGGTGAAATTTATTTCGGTGCATGCAATCGGCAAGTAAAAGGATATGGTAACGCAAAGGGGGGTTCGCCGATCTATCAATGGGAAACGGTCCAGCCGGGGGGACAAGCGCAAAATACGATCCTTTGAACTAAATTACAACGGAATGGAAATGGTAATATGAGGAAAAGTATAGTTCGAATCTTCATCGGATTCGGAGTCCTTCTCGGCACGTTGTTTGTTTTGGGAATCGGAGCAATCGTGTGGCAATCTTACTGCATGACAAGGAATCCAGTATATCAGACAGCGATGACGGATTTTGAAATTCATGATAAGCATTTCGACGATATAACGCAAAAGCTTGATATCCTTGGCGTAAAAAAAGTATACTGTTTCATCTTTCAAGCTCATCCGAATCGGCCGACATATGCAATCATCCTTGTTGGCAAATGTGCAAAGAATGTAAAATTACCTGCCGCAGAAAAAAACTATTTTTTTACAGATCACATAAATATCCTCACTGCATTAAAACTATCGGGTGCTAATCCCGATTCAGATGGAGTTTTCAAAGAAATCATGAAAATAAGTTATAGCTCTTACATTTACCATGATTGGATTATTATTAAAACAGTTCGCGGGAGTACTCCGTTCTTATTCGATGATGCCCAGATGCAATCGTTTTTGAAAAGATATATCAGCCGGAAAGATACAAGAGATCAAGGCTCATGTGCAGAATCCAGCAGAAAGGAAATAAAAAATGGCAAAACTGATTGACGACGTCTGGCTGTGGGGACAGCCCCCTGGGTCGCATCACGTGAACCCCGATTATCGGTTGCCCGGCGCCAACCGCACGACTCCCATCGAGGGATGCGATTTCTTCGGCATCGACCGCTGTTGCCGCGTGGCCATGAGCGCAGGCCCGTTCACTCCTTTCGACAATGAAGCCGCCCCACTCGACCGCCTCAGCGGCGTCAGTGTGGTCCATCCTCGGCGCGGCGGCGTACAGCGCAACGAAAACAAGTTCGGCGACCTCGACGAAGTCATCCGCATCGCGAAAGCTCACCCCAACGTGGTCGGCGGCATCATGGACGATTTTCTTCTCGGCGAACGCCGTCGCGCCATTTTCACCCCCGACAAGCTTTGGGAAATCAAAAAAAATGGTGACGGGCTGTTGTTTGTCAGCAGTTGCGCATCGCCATAATCAGCAATAGTGCGTCATGGCAACGAGAAAGAGAGCCGATGGAGTATAGTAGCCTTCGATTGGTGAAAACAGCTAACCGAAGGAGGCCAACCTGGAGATGATCGCAATGGAACAACCTCCGCATTGGGTGACCGGGCATCTCCGGCGGGCTGCCGGCGAGCTCTTCTCGCGGACTACGCCGGCAGTACCATCGCACTCAATGATGGCCGCTCACGACAGGGTAAAAATTCACAACTTCAATGAGGTATTACCATGAAGAATAATAAAATATTTATCAATAAATTTACTAAAAATCATGAAGATAATAAAGAGGAATATTATAAGCATTTAAGTAATATTTGTGGATTGGTTAATGATCTGCTATTCAGATTTTTCTGTTATGATTTATTTGCCGATGGAAGCTTTATTTCATTTGTTTATTTTTTTTGTTGGTTTTTTGAATCTTTCAGTTGTTTTTCGT
>CAZRFG010000044.1:0-15043 GCA_964599205.1 uncultured Victivallaceae bacterium | reverse complement strand
CAATCGCGCGTCGCAATTCGCGTTGCTCTTGCGCCGCTTGTTTCGCTCCCGCAGTATGGTGTCGGCTCCGCCGACTTCGGGGGGAGCGCTTCGCTTAGCTTCGCTCGCGTGGATCGCGAGCGACCAGCGTTTCGCCGCTGGATCACGCCCCCGTACGACGGGGGGCGGGCGCAAGCTGTGCTTGCTTTTTTTGAGCGCTCCGCGCTTTTTTCTTTTTTTAGCCTGCGGCGCTTTTTTTATTTTTTTTCCGGCGGGATGCGGTAGTCGCCGGTCACTTCAATTTCCGCATCAAACCCGTACTCGGTCGGCAACGCCCGCCGGAACCGGTTCTTCTCATACACAAACGGCACCGGCGCCGCCGGCCGCCCGTCCGCCGCCACCTGCAACAGCATCCCCCCGCGGCCCGGCCTGATCTTCAACGCCAACTTCTTAAATTCAAATTGCTTCCACGCCGCCGCCGCAAATTCCACCAACTCCAGATCCGTACTCTTGCCCGGCAGCACCCGGTATTTCTCCAACCCCGCAAAACGCATCAGCCCCGCCCGCTCCGCCACCAGCTCCGCCGCAAACAAACACGGCTGACCCGCCCCGTCCACCAGCAGCGTCACCGTTCCCGCCAACGTCGTCTCCGTCACCGCATCCCGCCACGCCGGATTTGCAATCAACGCCGCCGGAGTTATCCCCTTGGCCTCAAATTCATACAGCATCCCCCCCTCCGGTCCCGGCCGCCCCGATCGCAAATGCCAGTTGCCGCCCCAGGCCGCAAAATCCGCCGCGGCCAGCTTGCCGCCACTCAACACCAGTTTGCCGCCGCCAGTTTGGAAATCTTTGCCGACAAAACTCTTGAACGAAAAATCATGACGACTTTCCGGGCCGTCCGGCAGCATGATCTCTCCGGTCAAACCGGCAAACGCAGCATTGCCGTCCGCACCGTCGCCCGACAGATGGAGCATCAATTGTTCCCGCGGCGCACCCTCGCCGAAACGCAACTCCCCGGTCGCACTCATCCGGCCGAGAAACCGCCAGGTCCCCGGCAGCTGCAGCAATTCCGACAACTGCAATTCGCCGTTGAGCATGGTCGACGGCATCGAGAATTCAGTCACCGAATTCCAGGCGCTCCCCTGAATTTCAGTCTTGCCGGTGAAGAACAGCCCGCCCCCCGCAAAAAGTTCCGAGCGGGTCAGCCCTTTGCAGCTGATCACGTTGCCCTTGCCGCCCACTGTTCCCTCGACCGACTGGATGATTTTCTGCGGCATCAGCACTTTTTTGATCGCAAGCCCGCCAACCGGAGCGTCGGCCGAAGCGGGCGGCACAAACGGGATTTCCAGCGCCAGGCCGGAGAGTTCAATCTTGCGGTCCGGTTCGCTCAGCGCACCGTCGCCGAGACGGAATTTGCCCTTGAACCCGTCGAGGTTGCGTTCGAGCCCGAGCGACAATTCGGCGAAATCGAAATTCCAGCTCCGGCTGAACAATCCTGCGCGCAGCGGGGCGGGATTCTTCCATTGCATGTTGCCGGTCAGACGGTCGATTTTGAGCCCGATCTGCTGGAGCGCCAGTCCGGCGTCGGCAATCGTCAGCGCCAACTCCGGCTTGGTCAGTTTGGCGGTGAAATCGGACTGCGGCCGGGATTGATTCCAGGTCGCCGCATCGGAGTTGAAGCGGTGATGCCAAACCCCGGGGCGGCGATCGGTGGTGCGCAGTTCCGCGCCCAGTTTCCAGGCTCCGTGCGGGGCCAGAAAGCGATTGCCGTCCCGGTCGGAGACCGCGATTTCGGCGGCCAGCATGTTCAACTCCAGATTGTCGCCGGGCGCTTCGCGGCGGCGGTCGAAGCCGCCCTCGGCGCTGAGGTCGCGGGCGTCAAACCGCCAGCCCGGCTGATGCAACCGCAGCGAGGCCGCTCCGGCGGTGAATTTGTCGAGCTTGACGATCGCTCCGGCGGCGATCACGATCGAGCCGGCGGCACGGAATTGCTCGAGGGCAAAAATTTCATCGAGTTGCTCGGCCCGGATGTTCGCCCCCTCCAGGCGGAAATCGACGCTTTCGTCCTGCGGCCTCAAGCCGCTTTCCAGATGGAGATTTTCGGCCTGAAAATAGCGGCCTCCGTCGGAAAGCTCAAAGGCGGCAAAATCGAAAATCCGGTTTTCCGCTTTGATCGCGAGCTGGCCCGCGCTGTTGCGGTTGAGTTCGATCTCGCCGCGCAACTTGACCCCGGTGCCGCTCCAGAGCCGCCGGCCGCCGTCATCCGGCCGCAGCGACAGCGAATCGGCGTTGCCGTGGTAATCGATCGAACCGCCGCCGGCCGAGCCCCTGGCGTTGACCGCCAGGTCGGTCAGCTGGACCAGCGCCCGCGCCGTGGTGATGCTGCAGCGCTCGGCCAGCTCGGCGTGAATGCTCCAGTCGCCGCTGTCGAGGGCGCACTGGCCGCTGAACGGCAGCGACCGGCTGAACTGCAGCGGCGCCTGCGGCCGGAGTTGACCGGAGAAATGGACATTGTCATGCCCGGCGAAGACGAATTGGAGGTCGCCGAGTTCGAGGTTGGCCAGCGTCAGCCGCGCTTCCGGCAAGGTCAGCTGCGGTGCACCGTCCAGCGCGGTGGCAAGCTCAAAGCGGCCGCCGGCCAACAACCGGAACGGTCCCAGAAACAGGCGGCTGCCGCGGGTAAACACCCCCTCGATTTCCGGCGTTTCCGCAAGGCGTCCGCTCTTCAGCGTCCCCCTGGCGGTCAATTGCACGGTTCCCTCAAAAGCAGTGCCGCGCGGCAGTTTCACCCGGAAGTTGGCGAGATCGCCGTGGTCGACGGTGCCGCGCAATTCGAAGCGGACCGTTTCCGCCCGGCGGTTGACGGTCGCGTCAAAGGTCAGCGGCCGGCCGTGAAGCTCGGTGATCAGTTCCAGTTTCTCCTCCTCCGGCAGGTCGCCGCGCAGGAGTTTCAGCCGGAACGGCGCTTTGAGCGCGGGAAACGTGCCGGAACACTCGATTTCACGATAGGCGGCGAAATCTTTGAAGAGTTCGGGCAGAGCGGCGAAAGCCGGGAATCCCTCGATCTGCAGATCGCCGAGGATCAGCCGCCGGCCGTCGGCGGAGCGAACCGTGCCTTTGCCCGGAATCGGCGGCAGCCGGTTGCCGGACGGCCGTCCGGCGAAGATCAAAAGAAATCCCGCAATCAGCAACCCGGCGAGGATTGCGGCGGTGATTTTGAACTTCCGGGAGGTTTTTTTCATGCCTTAAATCGGAATCGGGGTTGCGTCGCAACGGCTGTATTCGACGGTTTTTACCGGGATGAAGCGGCCGTCGTCGCCACGGAAACAGAGCGTTTCGCCGCGCCGTCCGTAGCGTCCGGCGGCGAAGGCGTCGATCACCCGCGGAAAGACGACGTGGTCGCCGTTGACTTTGAGGTTTTCAATATTGTGCCGGGCCACCGTTTCAAGCAGATCGGGCTCGGCCGGACGTTTGCCGCCGGGACGGCGGTCGCGGACGGCGGCGAGTTCGGCGACGCTGTGGCCGTCGAGCCGCACCGGCACCGGTTCGGAAATGCCCAGGATAGGGCCCGAATCCATCTCCTTGTCGCCGCTGCCGGTATAGCTTTGGGCGAGGATCACGCTGCTGCGGAGGGCGCTCATGCCCATGGCGATCGCTCTTTCGACCGGGAGCAAATGGAGCCCGGCCAGCAGCCGGGAGCCGTCCGGCGCGGTCACCGTCAGGTCGCCGGGATGGACGTTGAGGCAGGGGAAATCGCCGGTCAGGTTGGTCAGCGGCACGAAGCCGGCGAGAATGCCGAAATCGATTTCCAAAGGTTTGATCAGGAGCCTCATTTCATTTGTCCACTCTTCGCGGATTTCCCGCGAACGCGGCGTGGCCAGCCGGATCGAGCTTTCGCCCCGCGCCCGGTAAAAGGCGCGGATGTCGAGCTCGACCAGCTTGATGCCGAATTTGCCGGCCAGTTCCCGCGCCCGGCTGGTTTCCGGCGCGTCGGTGACCAGCGCGACCGGCTTGTACCGCGGCCGGTCCGTCGTCCGGAGGCGTTCGAGGATGACTTCGGCGTTGGAGCCGCTGCCGCTTAAAAAGATGGCCGCGCGCGGCAGCCGCGATCCGGTTTTGAGCAAAGGTATCGTCGGTTCGTTCATCAGAAAACTCGTCTTGTCAAAGAAATGGAGGCTATGAAGCCATAATTTGCCCCCGGTCGGCCCTTTTTTCAAGCTTCCGATCCGGAAAAGGGGGGACTTTTTATCAAAAAAATGTCACTCCGGCCATTTTTCGATTTGCGCGAAAGCACAAAGCGGTTTATCTTATATCGTAACAGGAAAATATCATTGCAAAAGTGGATGAACTCCGCTGCAAAATGAACCACAGGGGTAGTATTATGCGCAACGTTTCGATGAAAGTATTGTTGTTCGCCGCCGTCATGCTCGGTTTTGCCGCGTCCTACGCGGCGAGCTGGCCGTCCTCCGGTCCCGCCCGCAAGGTCACGACTCTGATCGTCTGCACCAACAACAAGTCGCCGCGGTTGCTCGCCGAAACCATCCAGAGCGAAAGCAAGCAGCCCTTTATCCTGTTGCCGGCGACCCAGGGCGACGACACCCGGATTTTCTTCGTTCCCAAGAAAGGCCAGCCGGCGATTGAATTGACCGAAGCCAAGCTCGCCGCCTTCATCCGCTTCCTCAACCCGAGCCGGGTGGTGGTGCTGGGCAACGACAACATCGTTCCCCGCCGTTACCTCCAGGATCTCGACCCCAGCATTCCGCAGGTCACCATCTCCGCCGAAGACTGGAACCGCGTCGCCGAAGAACTCGGCTCGATGCTGAACCTCTCGGCGGTGCCCCAGGACTACAAGCGTCTGCGCGAAGACATGTTCTCCGATGCCAAGATCTATCGTCCGATCAGCAAGCCGGCCAAGGCCAAGGTTGATATCAAGGCCGAGCCCAAGCTCGAAGAAGTCGCCCCCGCCGATGCCGCCGCCGACAAGGCTGTCGACAAGGCCGATGCGCCGAAAGCCGACGCCCCCAAGGCCGATGCCGCCAAGTAATCGCTGACTGCTGACGACGGGACTGGAAATGTTTAATTTTTTCAAGATTGCCGACAACACCTTCAAAGAGTCGATCCGTGAGCCGATTTTCTTTTTGATGCTGCTGACCGCTCTGGTATTGATCGGCAACTTCCCGTCGATGGCGCTCTTCGTCTTCTCCGAACAGTTGAAGCTGGTGGTCGACAGTTCGATGGCCACCTCGCTTCTTTTCGGACTGCTGGCCGCCGTTCTCTGCGCCAGCCATACCGTTTCCCGCGAAATGCGCAACGGAACGGTGCTTCTCCTGCTCTCCAAACCGGTTCACCGCGGCTCCTTCATCCTCGCCAAAATCGCCGGGATCGTGCTGGCTTCGACGGTCTTCACCGCGGTCTGCAATCTGGCGGCGATCGCGTCGGTGTACATCGCGGTCGATCAGTTCCGGATGGATATGGGAGCTTACTTCAGCTTCTGGGGCGTGGTGATCGTTTCGTGCATCGCCGGCATGGTCGCCAACTTCTGGAAAGGGAGTTCGTTCTCATCGACCGCGACGGTAGCGATCAGTTTCCTGATGCCGCTCTTCGTGGTCTATTGTCATATGACGCGCGAGCATCCGGCGCTTTCGCTGCGCGATCTCGGGGCGGCGCTGGTGCTGATCAATCTCGCGGTGGTGGCGATGTCCACGCTGGCGGTGGTGTTCGCCACCCGCTTGGACGTGGTGGCCAATCTCGCCGTCTGCTCGATCTTCTTCTTCCTCGGACTGATTTCCGGCTATCTTTTCGGCCGCGAAACCGGCTCCGAAGTGCTCGATTTTTTCTTCGGCATCATCTACGCGATTCTGCCCAACTGGCAGTATTTCTGGCTGGCCGACGCGATTGCCTCCAACCGCCCGATTCCGGGTTCTTATGTGGCCTGGGCGGTCGGCTATGTGGTGCTTTACGTGTCGATCTGCACGATGTGGGCGATCGCGATTTTTCAGAACAAGGAAATTGCCGGAGACGTCCGCGAGTAATCAATTTCCGGAATACTTTGACTGGAGTCAACACGAAAAAGAAACGCTGAATTTCTTTTTCGTGTTTTTGTTTTCGGCGGACTTTTCTTCAAGGAGGACAAGCGATGGCATGGTGGACGGTTTGCTGTTTTTCGCTGATCGCGGGAGTTGCCGCCGGGGATGGCCTCGATGCGGTAAGAACCCTCAAAATCGATCAGGGCGAAGTCGTTTCCGCGGTTTGGGATACCTCGCCGCAACTTGCCGAATCGCCGCAGAAAATCTTCAAAGAGCTGCCGCCCCGAGGCGTGGTCAAAATCCATCTTGCGCCCGCCAAGGGGTCCAATATCAATGTCGAAATCTGGCTTCCCGAGCGTGAGCGCTGGAACGGCCGCTTCATCGGGCTCGGCAACGGCGGTGCGGCCGGCCGGATTTCGAGCGGCCAGTTCGGCAATTATGTCCGCAACGGCTACGCGGTGGCGACCACCGACATGGGGACCTCGCCCAATTCCGACTCCGGCATCGGCAACCGCGAAGTGTGGCGGGACTTCGGCTATCGTGCCACCCATCTGATGACCGTGGTCGCCAAACAGGTGATCGCGAGTTATTACGGCCGGTCTCCCGAGCTGAGTTATTTCCTCGGCGGCTCGACCGGCGGCCAGCAGGCGCTGCAGGAAGCGCAGCGCTATCCCGGCGATTACGACGGCATCGTCGCCAATGTTCCGGCCCATTGCCGGACTCCCTTGCATGCTTACTTTCTCTGGAACTACCAGATTTTCCGCCGGACACCGTTCACGCCGGAGCAGGAAAGAAACGTTACCGCCGCCGGGATCGAATATCTGGCCGGTCGGGAGCTGCCCCAGACGGCGGGCAAAATGGTTTCCGATCCCCGCTGTACGCAGGAGGACATCGCGGGGGTGATCGCATTGGCGCGGCAAAAAGATCCCTCGCTGACCGACGCCCATGCCGAAGCGCTGCGCAAGCTCTTCGACGGGCCGAGACATGAGGTCACCGGGGAACGGATTTTTGACGGCGTGCCGGTCGGCAGCACCTTTGATATCGCCCGCGGCCATCTTTATTTATTCCAGTGGGTATTCGGCAAGGATGTCGATCTGATGAAGCTCGATTTCGGCAAGGACTTTGACCGCTACAATAATGAGCTCGGCCCTCTGCTCAACGCCGAGAACCCCGACCTGCGGCCCTTTGCGGCGCGCGGCGGCAAGCTGATCATCATCTCCGGTTCGGCCGACGCCTGCGTGCCGTTTCATGCCACGCTCGACTATTACGAACGGGTCGCGGCGTGCGTCGGTTCGCTCGAGAAAACTCAGGAATTCTGCCGGTTCTACCTCATTCCCGGCATGAGCCACGGACCGGGGCCGGGGCTTCATGCGCTGCCCGGCCAGCTCGGGATGATCGTCGACTGGCGCGAAAAGGGCATCGCGCCGTGGAAAATTCCCGGCGCGCGTTACGAAAACGGCCAAAAGGTATTGGAATTGCCGCTTTTTCCGTATCCTGAAAAGACCGCTTTTGACCAAGGCGCAGGGTTCCATCCGGTCACCGGTCCGCGCGGCGGGGTGGGTCGGAGCAAGTTCGGAGAACTCCCGCCGCAATAGGGGGCGGGGGCGGCGCTCAGAGCCGGGCCAACAGCTGTTTGACCTCGGCCAGGTGTTCGGCGAGTTTCGAGTAGCGCGGCGCGAGCCGGGTGTTGCGGACCGCGGTTTCGATCGCTTTGGCGCTGCCGATCAGGATCAGCAGTTTGCGCGCCCGGGTCACCGCGGTGTAGAGGAGGTTGCGCTGGAGCATCATGTAGTGCTGCGAGAGCATCGGCAGAATCACCGCCGGGAATTCGCTCCCTTGCGACTTGTGGACGGTGATCGCGTAAGCGGGCATGATCTCGTCGGCCTCGTCGAAGTCGTAATCGACCGCGACGCTGCCGTCAAAAACGATCTGAAATTTTTTCCTGCCGCTCTCGATCCGGAGCACCCGGCCCATGTCGCCGTTGAAGACGCCTTTGTCGTAATTATTGGAACTCTGCATCACCTTGTCGCCGGATTTGATCGTGCGTTCGCCGATTTTGAACTGCGGTTTGTCGCCGCTGTTGAGGAGATGTTGGAGCATCCGGTTGAGCTCGATGGTGCCGCAGCTGCCGCGGTTCATCGGCGACAGCACCTGGACATCATTGACCGGGTTCAACCCGAAACGCTCGGGAATCCGCTCGGTGATCAGTTTGGCGATCAATTCCAGCGCCCGCTCGGGATCGTCCTGTTCGATCCAGTAAAAATCGCTCAATTCCGCCTGGTTCGGCGGCGTTTTCTCCGGCAGCAACCCGCGGTTGATGCGGTGGGCGTTGCGGATGATCCGGCTGCCCTCGGCCTGGCGGAAGACTCGGGTGAGATGGGTGGTCAGGAACAAGCCGGACGCGATGAGGTCGGCGAATACCGTGCCCGGCCCCACCGACGGCAGCTGGTCGCGGTCGCCGACCAGGAGCACGCTGGTCTCGGGCTCAATCGCCCGGAAGAGCGCCAGCGCCAGCAGGATGTCGAGCATCGAAACTTCATCGACGATCAAAAGATCGCACTGCAAAGGATTGGTGTCGTCAAAGCCGAACCGTCCGGTTTTGGGGTCGAACATCAGCAGCCGGTGGAGCGTTTTGGCGGTGAGTCCGGTCGTTTCGCTGAGCCGTTTGGCGGCGCGGCCGGTGGGGGCGGCGGCGGCGATTTTGAGGCCGGCCGCTTTGGCCCGGCGGACGATTTCGCCGATCACCGTGGTTTTGCCGACGCCGGGACCGCCGGTGATGATGGTCAGCGGCGAAAGCGCCATCCGGTCGCAGCCGAGACGCTGTTCGTCGCTGAGGTCGATTTTGCTTTCGCGTCCGTCGTCAAGCAGCCGTCTTCCGGCGAAGTTTTTCACCGCGGCCAGCCTTCCGATCAACTCCGGGAGTTCGCGTTCGGCGCGGGCGAGGGCGGGGGCGTAGAGCATCCCGTTCTGGCGGACCAGCATCCGGCGCTCGAGGGCGCGGTTGATGCCGATGCGGGTTTTTTCCGGGTCAAGGCCGGTCAATTCGGCGACGCAGGCGTCGAACTGTTCCTCGGGGTAGCCGACGTGGCCGTTGCCGGTCAACTGGTTCATCTGGTAGACCGCGGCGGCGGTCAGCCGCTCCGGCGAATCCTTGGCGATGCCGAGTCCGGAGGCGATTTCGTCGGCCTTGAGGAAGCCGATTCCGTCGACCTCCTCGGCGAGGCGGTAGGGGTTGGCGCGCACCACTTCGGAGGCGAGGTTGCCGTACTGCTGATAGAGTTTGTTGCAGTAGGCCGGGGTGATGCCGAGGCCCTGAAGATAGATGAAGGTGTCGCGCCGGCTCGCGCTTTCGCGCCAGGCTCCGGCGATCGCGGTCGCCTTCTTTTCGCTCATTTTGGGCACTTCGCGGAGACGCTTGGGGAATTTTTCCAGCACCTCGAGGGTGTCGGCGCCGAAGTAGTCGACGATTGCCTTGGCGGTTTTTTCGCCGACCCCGGGGATCGCTCCGGAGCTCAGGAAGCGGGTGATGCCGGTGGTGGTCGAGGGCAGCACCGGCCGGAAGCTGAAGGCGCGGAACTGCGAACCGAAATCGGCGTGTTTCTCCCAGCGCCCGGATACTTCCAGATGCTGTCCGGGAGCGACCTGGGGGATGGTTCCCACCACGGTTTTTTCGCCGTCGTCGGTCAGCAGCCGGAGGACGATGTAGGTCTGATCATCGTTTTCGTAGATGATCCGGGTGATTTCCCCGCGAATCGTCGCACTGAAGAGATTTTGCTGTTCTTCGGCCATCGGGTCGCTTTCCGGGGTGATGGCGCGCGCTCCCCCGGGGGCGGAGCGGCGCGCGATTGGCGGCAAATTGCAAAGAACGCTTACTTTTTCGGCCGCATGTGCGGGAAAAGCAGCACGTCGCGGATCGATTCCGCGGCGGTCAGCAGCATCACCAGCCGGTCGATCCCGACTCCCATCCCGCCTGCCGGCGGCATGCCGTGCTCGAGCGCGACCAGGAAGTCCTCGTCGACCTTGTCGGAAACTTTGTCGCCGGGCTGTTTTTCACGTTCAAACTGCTCCATGAAGCGGCGGCGCTGTTCGATCGGGTCGTTGAGCTCGGAATAGGCGGGAGCGATCTCCTGGCCGTTGATTTCGAGTTCGAAGACATCGACCACCGAGGGATCGTCCTTGCAGGCGCGGGCCAGCGGCAGGAGCTGGGCGGGCATCCGCATCACAAAGGTCGGCTGGATCAAGGTGTGCTCGATCAGTTTTTCGTAGACTTCGTTGGTGACTTCGAGGTCGGGGGTGTTTTCATCGACCGCGAGACCGAAGGCCTGGGCGCGTTTGAGCCGCTCCGCCGGCGTGACGTCGAACCAGTCGGCGCCGCCCTTTTCGCGGACGAGGTCGTGGTAGGTGACCCGCCGCCACGGTTTCTCAAGGTTGAGTACCTTGCCGTTGCCGTGGTCGATCTGCAACGTGCCGGCCACGTTCAGCGCCACCGTGGTGATCAATTCCTCGATCAGCTCCATCATCGAACGGCAGTCGCCGTAGGCCTGATAGATCTCCATCATGGTGAACTCGGGGCTGTGGCGGCGGTCGATCCCCTCGTTGCGGAAGTTGCGGTTGATTTCAAAAACCCGCTCGAAACCGCCGACCAGCAACCGTTTGAGGAAGAGTTCGGGGGCGATGCGCATGAACATCGGCGAGTTGAGCGCTTCGTAGAAGGTCTTGAACGGGTTCGCCGACGCGCCCCCGGCGAGGGTCTGGAGCATCGGGGTTTCGACTTCCATAAAGCCGCGCGATTCCATGAATTTGCGGATTTCGCTGATGATCCGGACCCGCTTGCGGAAGACTTCGCGGCTGTCCTGGTTCATCAGGAGATCGAGGTAGCGCTGGCGGTAGCGCTGCTCGATGTCGCTGATGCCGTGAAATTTCTCGGGGAGGGTGCGGAGCGACTTGCAGAGCAGTGCCGCTTTTTCAACCCGGATGGTCAGTTCCCCCATCCGGGTGACGAAGAGGTCGCCCTCGACCCCGATGATGTCGCCGATGTCGAGCCGCTTGAAAAAGGCGAAAGCCTCTTCGCCGAGGTCGTTTTTGCCGATGAAAAGCTGCATCCGGCCGGTGCTGTCCTGCAAGTCGGCGAAAATCGACTTGCCCATGAGGCGCATCGCCATCAGGCGTCCGGCCGCGATGGCGGGCTGTTTGTCGGTGCATTCGGGCTTGAATTTGGCGCGCAGCACGGCGATGCGTTCGTCGCCGTCAAAGCGTTCGCCGAAGGGATTCACTCCGGCGGCGCGCAATTCCTCGACTTTGTCCAGCCGCTGCTGGAAGAGTTCATTGATCCGGGCCGGACTTTCGTCGACGGCGTCGGCGGCGGGTTGCGGGTTCTCGGTCGTCATTTGAGATCGTATCTCCATCGTTTTGGGTTGCCTCTTTGAGCTGCTTTCAGAAACCTTTCCGCGTTTCGGTCCGGTACGGGAACGGGACTGCCGGCGAAAATGCTTTTGAAAAGAACTCTTTTGCGCTTTTTATAATGTACAGCCAAAAAAGAATCTTGCAATTGTATTTTTTTAAACTATGTTATTATGATTACAAAATTTCGGGCTCCCCCGTTTTTTTAACCAACCAAAAGAGGATGTAGGTATGAAAAGAAGAGCTCTGATGCTCGCGGGTTCCGGTATGCTCTGCGCATTAAGCGCGGTCGCCGCCGATTCCGCCGAAGCCGCGGCTCCCGCCGTCATGACGGGAAGTCAGATGGACATGTTTGCCGGCCAGCCGATGATGTGGTGGGCCGCCCCGCTGGCGTCGATTCTCGCGCTCCTGGTGGCTTTCAACTTCTACAAGAAGATGATGGCGGCCAACCCCGGCAACGAAAAGATGCAGGAAATCGCCGGCTATGTCCGTGAAGGCGCGATGGCATATCTCTTCCGTCAGTACAAGATCGTTTCGATCGTTTTCTTCGCTCTTTTCGTGGTTTTCGCCGTTCTTGCTTTCTTCGGCATCCAGAACCCGTTCGTCCCGGTCGCCTTCCTGACCGGCGGTTTCTTCTCCGGACTCTGCGGCTATATCGGCATGCGCACCGCGACCGCCGCTTCCAGCCGTACCGCCCAGGGCGCGAGCGAAGGGCTGAACCGCGGCCTCCAGGTCGCTTTCCGTTCCGGCGCGGTGATGGGTCTGGTGGTGGTCGGTCTCGGCCTCCTCGATATCTGTATCTGGTACTGGATCCTTGACAAGCTAATCTACACTTCCGGGCACATGGAAACCGGTCTTAACTTCCTAGGGCTCAATATAGTTGAAGCCAACTGCTCTCTGACTGCCAAGTATACTCACATCACCACCACCATGATCACCTTCGGGATGGGGGCTTCCACCCAGGCGCTCTTCGCCCGCGTTGGCGGCGGCATCTACACCAAGGCGGCCGACGTCGGCGCCGACCTGGTCGGCAAAGTCGAAGCCGGCATTCCCGAAGACGACCCGCGCAACCCCGCCACCATCGCCGACAACGTCGGTGACAACGTCGGCGACGTCGCCGGGATGGGCGCCGACCTTTACGAATCCTATTGCGGTTCGATCCTCGCCACCGCCGCCCTCGGCGCCGCCGTGGCCGCCGAATATCCGATCGGCAATGATCCGCTGCGGCTGGTGGTCGCGCCGATGATCGTCGCCGGGTTCGGTACCGTGCTCTCCATCATCGGGATGAGTTTCGTCCGCTGCAAAGAAGGCGCGACGCAGCGCAATCTGCTGCGCGGCCTCCTCACCGGCACCCTCGGCAGCTCGATCATGATCCTGGTCGCTTCCGCCTTCCTGGTCTGGATGGACTTCATCACCTGGGGGCTTTTCGGCTCGATTACCGCCGGTCTCCTCTCCGGGGTGATCATCGGCCAGGGTACTGAATACTACACCTCCGACGAATACGCGCCGACCAAGGGCATCGCCAATCAGGCGGTGATGGGTCCGGCCACCACCATCATCGACGGTCTCGCCACCGGGATGTACTCCTGCGGTATCCCGGTGATCACCATTTCGCTCGGCATTCTCTTCTCCTTCGGCCTGGCCGGCGGCTTCGGCAACTTCGCGATGGGTCTCTACGGCGTCGGTTTCGCCGCCGTCGGGATGCTCTCGACCCTCGGCATCACCCTCGCCACCGACGCGTACGGCCCGATTGCCGACAACGCCGGCGGCAACGCCGAAATGGCGGGTCTTCCCCACGAAGTCCGCGAACGCACCGACGCCCTCGACTCGCTCGGCAACACCACCGCCGCGACCGGCAAGGGTTTCGCCATCGGTTCCGCCGCGCTGACCGCTCTGGCGCTGCTGGCCTCTTTCCTCGAAGAAGCCCGCCTCTGGGGTGAAAAGCTCGGTCTCTCGGCCAAAATTCCGGCCGCGGTCGAAAACGCGGTCGCCGGCGCCGCCACCGTCACCGTCGCCAAGGTCGAACAGGTCGCCGATGCGGCCGCCAAGACCGTCACCACCACCGTCGAAGCGGTGACCACCACCAACGTGCCCTCGGTGCTGGAACGCATGGTCCAGCAGTACGAACTGCATTTGATGAATCCTTTGCTGCTCTGCGGGCTCTTCATCGGCGGCATGATGACCTTCGTCTTCTGCGCGATGACCATGAAAGCGGTCGGCCGTGCCGCCGGTTCGATGGTCGAGGAAGTCCGCCGACAGTTCAAGGAAAAGCCGGGCATCATGGAAGGCACCGAGAAGCCGGATTACGCCCGTTGCGTCGCGATTTCGACCGCCGGCGCCCAGCGTGAAATGGTGCTGCCGTCGTCGCTGGCGATCATTGTTCCGGTGGCCACCGGTCTGATCCTCGGCGTCCCCGGCATTGTCGGCTTGCTCGCCGGCGGCTTGGTCTGCAGTTTCCTCCTCGCCACCATGCTTAACAATGCGGGCGGTGCGTGGGACAACGCCAAGAAATACATCGAAAAAGGAGCCCACGGCGGCAAGCGCCTGCCTGACGGCACCAAGAACCCGGTCCACGGCGCCGCCGTCATCGGCGACACCGTCGGCGACCCCTGCAAAGACACCTCCGGCCCGGCGCTCAACATCCTGATCAAGCTGATGAGCATGGTCGCGATCGTCTTCGCCCCGGTCATCATCAAGTTCTCGCCCGCGATCCAGCATTTCCTCGGACTCACCCGCTACTGAGCCTGACTCTGGCTTAAGCCAAACGCCCTCTTCCGGTTTCGGAAGGGGGCGTTTTTTTATTGGGTACGTGCAAAGAAATGGACGGATGGCTTCGCAATATGCCGGGTTATGGAAAAATCCGGTGTTGCCGGCGGTATTCGCCCGGGGATACGCCGCATTCGAGGCGGAACCGGCGCGAGAAATAGAGCGGATCGGCGAAGCCGCAGCGGCGGGCGATCTCACTGATACTGAGCAAGCTTTCAACCAGTTCGCGGCGGGCGCGGCCGATCCGGCAGCTCTGAAGGTATTCGCCGGGGGGAATCCGGTAATAGGTTTTGAAGTAGCGCCTGAAATTCGAGCGGGACATCCCGAGCGAGGCGGCGAGGTCGTCGAAGTCGTAGTAATGTTCGGGGTGGTTCTGCAGCCGCCGGGCGATCCCGCGCATTTCTTCGCGGTAAGGCAGCGTGTTGTCGACCGGCCGGGCGAGCAAACTTTCCACCACCAGATTGTAAGCGGCGAGGTCGGCCGGATCGGCGAAGGAGGCTCCGGAGAGGGCGGCGCAGAGGTCGTGGAATTCGCTGACCAGCGCGCTGATTTCGGCGGACTTCTCGATCCGCCAGAGGAAGCGGTCGGGCCGGAAGAGTCCGCTTTTCGCCAGCCAATCCCCCGCCGTTGCGGGATAGATCAGATACAGTTCGTCCCACGCCGGTTCCGGCGCGTAATCCATCGGCCGGCCGGGCCACTGAATGATCACCGCCGGAGCGCAGACGTGGTGACGGACGCCGTCCAGCAAATAGTAGCCGCGGCCGGCGAGGATGAACGAAAAGTTATAGGTGTTGAACGTCCGCCATACCCGGTCGCGTTTGCCGGCGATAAAGCCGATCGACTCCAAAGGCGGCGTCGCGCCGAGCCGCCGC
>CAZRFG010000043.1:0-15129 GCA_964599205.1 uncultured Victivallaceae bacterium | reverse complement strand
CCCGCCTCGCGATCCGGGGCAGCTTGCGCGCCCCGAGCCGAGAGAGCGTCAGCGACCGGCTCGGTATCCCGAGGCCAACGGTCGGCTACTTCCCGATACAGAAACGGCTGAATATGTTTCCCAGCAAATCGGGGTCCGCCGTCTCACCGGTAATCCTCCCCAACGCCTCCAGCGCATGCCGCAACGGAATCGCCGCCAGCTCCCACTCCCCGCGCCGGATCAACTCCATCGCCTCCGGCAACGCCGCCGCCAGCAACCGCAATTCCCCGGTATGCCGCGCATTGACCGCAATCTCCGGCTCGCTCCAGTCGCCCGCTTCCCATACCAAGCCGGCAAAACACTTGCCGAGCTGATGCAAATTCTCCCCGGTCACCGCCGATACCGAAACCGCCTGCGGCCCCGCCTCCGGCAACTCCCGGCCCCGCGCCAGATCGATCTTGTTCCATACCGCAATCTTTTTGGGATGCGCCGCCGCCCGGAACTCGGCCAGTTCGGCCTCCAAATCCGCCGCCGAGGCGTCCAAAACCCAGAACACCACTTCCGCCGTCCGCAAACTCTCCCGGCTCCGTCCCACCCCGATCTTCTCCACCAGGTCCTCACTCTCGCGCAACCCCGCGGTATCGGTCAGCCGCACCGGAATCGATTCGATCACCGCGGCCTCCTCAAGCGTATCCCGGGTCGTTCCCGCCACCGGGGTCACAATCGCCCGCTCATACCCCAAAAGGGCATTGAGCAAACTCGATTTCCCGGCATTCGGCCGCCCCGCGATCACCACCCGGATCCCCTCGCGCAACACCTGCCCGGTGCGGTCGGTCGCCAGCAAGGCTTCGACCCGGCGCAACACCGGTTCCAGCCTGGCCGCGAGGTCGTCATCCCAGTCCAGCGCTTCGTCGGGAAAATCGAGGTGGGATTCACACTCGGCCAGCACCTCCAGCACCTGAAGCCTGAGTGCGGCGAACTCTTTGCTCAACGCTCCCTGAAGCTGACGCTCGGCAAGGTGCAAGGCGGTTTCGCTCTGCGCCGCGATCAAGTCGCCGACTGCTTCGGCCTGAACCAGGTCAAGCTTGCCGTTGATGAAGGCGCGAAAGGTAAATTCGCCCGGCTCGGCCAGCCGGCAGCCGGCCGCCAGCGCGGCGCGCAACGCCGCGTCGGCCGCCAGCGCCCCGCCGTGACAATGGAACTCGACCACGTCGTCGCCGGTGTAGCTCGCCGGGCCCGGCATGTAGACCGCCAGCACCGCGTCGCCGCCGATCTTGCCGAGCAGCATCTGGCGCTTGGTCTCCGGCCCCAAGATGGCGCGTCCGCGCCAGATCCGCCGCCCGAACTCAAGTGCGTGCGGCCCCGCGACGCGGACGATCGCAATCGCTCCGCCGACCGCGGTGGCCAGGGCGCAGATGGTGTCGGTGCTGTTCATTGCCGCCGGATCAGTACTTGACGTCGACCCATTTGCCGGTGCGGCCGGATTCGTAGCAGGCGACCACCACCCGCGCGGTGGCGGCGGCGTCATCCAGCGTCACGTAGGGCGAACGGCCGTTGCGGACCGCGTCGATGATATCGGCGATCTGGGCCGGATGGCCGCCGCCGTAGTAGCCTTTGCCGACCTGAAGCGCTTCGTCGAGTTTGCACGCTTTGAAGCGGTCGACGATCTCGGCCTTGGCAGCCTGGTCGGTGAATTCGATGAAGGAGGGGATGAAGTCGGTGTATTCGATATAACCCTCGGTCCCGGTGATGATGTAGTTGCTGCGCCAGGTCACCGACTTGCTGGCCGAGGTGGAAAGCACCGTCGCCAGCGCGCCGGAACGGAATTTGAGCAGGATCGCGATGGTGTCCTCGGTCTCGATCACCCCCTGGTGGGCGAGGTTGTCAAACTTGACGCAAACCGATTCGATCTCGCCGAGGAAGTAACGCATCAGGTCAAAGTGGTGGACGGTCTGGTTGATCAGCACGCTGCCGCCTTCCTGGGCCCAGGTGCCGCGCCAGGCGTCGGAGCGGTAATATTCGTCGGTGCGCAAGCACGCCACGGTCAAACTCGCGGTCAGCATCCGGCCGAACTTGCCGTCGGCGATCAATTTGCGCAGCACCTGATTGGTCGGCTCGCAGCGGTGCTGGAAAATGCCGCTCGCGGTCAATTCCGGATGACGGCGGTGGGCGGCGAGAATCTGGTCCAGCCCGGCGTTGGTCGAAGTCAGGCACTTTTCGCAGATCAGGTGTTTGCCGCTTTCGAGCACCGCGGCGGCGATTTCGGCATGGCTGGCATGGTCGGTGCAGACGCTGACGATGTCGATTTCGGGATCCTTGAGGAGGTCGCGGTAGTCGACCACGGTTTCCGGAATGCCGTACTTGGCGGCCAACTCTTTGGCCTTCTCAAGCTTGAGGTCGCAGAGCGTCTTGACCCGGACCTTTTCGTTCTTAAGATAGCTCTCGATGTGGGTCGGCGCAATCACGCCGCTGCCGATGATGCCGCAGACGATTTCTTTCATGGAATTCCACCTTTATCTGGTTTGGGTACAATGGTTTTCTCTTAAAATAAACCGGTTTATAGCAAAAAGCAAACCGGAAACGGAATTTTTCCCGTTATCATCATCGTTGCACGTCATGTCTCTCAAAATGCCACTTGCACGCCGGCAATCGAATTCCTCAGCGGCCGAAAAAGGCGCGCAGCTGGTAGGCCAGGAAGCCGAGATAGCCGAGGAACAGCACCAGCCCGTGAAGCCGGGTCAGCCGTTTGCCGTTGGCGGCCATCACCCCCAGCAGCAGCAGCGCGGCGAAACCCATGAAGGCAATCGCGACCGCCCCGTTGCGCCCCTCCACCGCCAGCGGGTGAAAGACGGCGCAACTGCCGAAAATCAACAGCACGTTAAAGGTGCAACTCCCGATGATGTTGCCGATGGCGAGGTCGTGCTTCTTTTTGAGCACCCCCGAAATGGTCACCGCGAGCTCCGGCAGCGCGGTGCCGAAGCCGACCACGGTGGCCGAAATCACCAGCGGACTCACATTGAGCATCTCCGCCCCCCAGACCACATTATCCACCGAGAGCTTGGACCCCCCGGTCACCATCACGAAGCCGAAAACCAGCATCGCGAGGTTGCCGAGCGACGACGTCACCCGGTCGAGCGCCGCCGTTTTTTCGCCGTGTTCGCTCCCCTCGATGGACTCCGGATGCTTGAACAGCGACCGGCAGTAAAAGAACGCCAGCACCAGGAGCCCGATCCCGCCGAAACGGTTGAGCCCCGCCGCCTTGCCCCCGTTGATCCCGACCGTGAACATCAGGAGTGCGGTCAGGCCGAACACCGCCACCAGAAAGAGCGCGTCGCGGGTGAGGAGCTTGCGCGGGAAGTCAAAACCGCCGCCGATCAAAGCCCCCAGCCCCAGCACCAGGAGAATATTCGCCGAAATGCTGCCGACCACGTTGCCCACCACGAAGTCGCTCTGGTGACAGAGTGACGCGTAGAAGCTTGCCGCGAACTCCGGCAGAGCGGTGCCGATGCTGACCAGCGTCAGGCCGATGGTCAGCTCCGAGACATGCCACTTGCGGGCGATCGCCGCCGCCGCGTCGATAAAAAGGTCGCTTCCCTTGATCAGCAGCGCCAGTCCGGCGACCAGCAGCAGCGCGTTGAGGATGAGCGAGGAAGTATGAAGCTCCATCCGATCCTCAGCGCAAACAGTTGAGCGCCTGATCGAAGTCGGCGGTGATGTCGTCAATGTGCTCGATCCCGACCGAAACCCGGATCAGGTCGGGCGAAACTCCGGCGGCGATCTGCTCTTCCTCGCTCAACTGCCGGTGGGTCATCGAAGCCGGATGCAGCACGCAGCTGCGGACGTCGGCGACATGGACCGCGATGGCGGCGAGTTTGAGCGCGTTCATCACCTTTTCCCCGGCCGGTTTGCCGCCCTTGACGCCGAAGCAGAGCACCCCGGAACAGCCCTTGGGGAGATATTTCCGCGCCCGCGCATGCTGCGGACTGTCGGCCAAGCCGGGATAATTGACCCAGCCGACCATCGGGTGGCGGCGGAGGAATTCGGCGAGCTTGAGCGCGTTGTACGAGTGGCGTTCCATCCGGAGCGCCAGCGTTTCGCAGCCGGTGTGGGTCAAATAGGCGTTGAACGCGGTCTGCGGCGCGCCGAAGTCGCGGATCAGCTGGACCCGCAGCTTGACCGAAAACGGCGCCACCGCGAAGTCGCGGGCGTAAACGAGACCGTGATAACTCGGGTCCGGACTGGTGAAGTCCGGGAAGCGGCCGCAGCTCCAGTCGAAGCCGCCCTTTTCCACCACGATCCCGCCGAGGCTCGAGGCGTGGCCGTCGATGTACTTGGTGGTCGAGTGGGTGACGATGTCGGCTCCGAAGCGGAACGGATTGCAGAGCACCGGGGTCGGAAAGGTGTTGTCGACGATCAGCGGCAAGCCGTGGCGGTGGGCGGCGGCGGCGAAGCGCTCGATGTCGAGCACCACCAGCGCCGGATTGGCCAGCGTTTCGGCGAAAAGCGCTTTGGTCTCCGGCAGCACCGCGGCGTCGATTTCGGCGTCGGTCGCTTCGGGAGAGATAAAGGTGAAGCGGATGCCCGACCTTTTGAGGGTATTGGAGAAAAGCGACACGGTGCCGCCGTAGAGGCTCGACACCGCCACCACGTGGTCGCCCGACGAGGCGAGGTTCATGATCGCCAGCGCGTTGGCGGTCTGGCCGGAGGTGGTGGCGACGGCGGCGACGCCGCCTTCCATCGCCGCGATTTTGCCTTCAAAGGCGGCCACCGTCGGATTGGCCAGCCGGCTGTAGAAGAAGCCGTTGCGCTTGAGGTCGAAGAGATCGGCCACACTCTGCGCGTCGTCATATTTGAAGGTGGTGCTCTGGTAGATCGGCAGCACCCGGGGTTCGCCGTTGCCGGGGGTGTACCCGGATTGAACCGCCATGGTCTCAAGTTTCCACTGATGATTTTCGGACATTTCCCAAACTCCCTCGATTGTATTGCCACGTGAAGGCGCGGCCGCTGTCGGCGCACCGCTCCGGCGGCGGTCCATTTTGCGCGCCGCCGGAAGGGCGCCGGATTTTGACGATACCGATGATTACTGTAGCGTCAAATCCGATTTATTTCAATCGTCTCTATTGAAAAACAGGGAAATTGAAGTATAGTAAACGGGTGTTATGAAAGGGACTCTGAATCAAAATGAAGCGTTGCGAACTCGACGTCACGGTAGCCAACCGCCTGGGGCTTCACGCCCGCCCGGCGGCGGCTTTGGTGCGCCAGGCCAACGCCTTCAAGTCCAAGGTATTGCTGGTCAAGGACGGTGAAGAGGTCAACTGCAAAAGCGTCCTCTCGCTGATGATGCTGGCCGCCGGCGAAGGCACCCGGCTGCGGATTCTGGCCGAGGGGGCCGAGGACGCCGAGGACGCCGTACAGGCGATCGCCCGGCTGTTTGCCGAGCGCTTCGGCGAGGAGTGAAACGGTGAAACCGAAAACTTCGGAAGAGACATTTCAGGCCATCCCGGTGTCGCCGGGAATTGCGATCGGCCGGGTTTTCGTCTTTCGCAACCGCTCCGAACGGGCGGCGACGCCGGAGGACCAGACCGTCGCGCCGGAAGCGATCGAGGATGAAGTCAAACGCTTTCACGCCGCGCTCGACAGCACCCGCGTCGAACTCACCCAGCTCCGCGAAGAGATCCGGCGCAAACTCAATACCGGCGAAGCCGGGATTTTCGACGCCCATTTGCTGATCGTCGAGGACCAGACCCTCAACAGCGAAGTCGAGAAAAAAATCCGTGAAGAGTCCAAGACCGCCGATTACGCTTTTTTTGAAGTCAGCGAGCACTATATTGCGGTGCTTGCCAAAATGCCGGATGAATATCTGCGCGAACGCGCCGCCGACATCCGCGACGTCGCCAACCGGATCGGGGCCCACCTCGCGCCCGGCGGCAGCGGCCGGCTGGACACTTTGACCGACCGCCGGATCGTGATCGCCAGCGACCTCTCCCCCTCCGAAACCGCCCAGCTCGACCGCGAAAAAGTGCTCGGCTTCGCAATTGAGTCCGGCAGCTCGACCAGCCACACCGCGATCCTGGCGCGTTCGATGCGGCTCCCGGCGGTGACCGGGATTCCGCACAATTTGCTCGAGAGCCTCCGCGCCGACGACAAATTGATCATCAACGGTTTCGACGGCAAAATCATCCTCAATCCCAATTCCCGCACCGAGGACGCCTACCGGCTGAAAGCCGAGGAGGCCGGCCGTTTCTACTCCGATCTGCGGCGCGAAAGCACGCTGATGCCGGAGACCATGGACGGCTTCGTGGTCCAGCTCGCGGGCAACCTCGACGCGGTCGCCCAGGCCAAAGAGCTGCGCGAAGCCGGGGCCTGCGGCATCGGCCTCTTCCGGACCGAATATTTATTCCTCAACCGCGACATCCTGCCAGACGAAGAGGAGCAGTTCGAAGTCTACCGTTCACTGCTGGTGTCGACCGAAAACCGCCCGGTGGTGGTGCGGACGCTCGACATCGGCGGCGATAAACTTGCCAGCGCGCTGCATCACGGCGCCGAGCAGAATCCGTTCCTCGGCCTCCGCGGCATCCGGTTGTGTCTGCGCGAACGGCGCGACATTCTCCGCACCCAGCTCCGGGCGCTGCTCCGGGCCGGGGTTTACGGGTCGCTCCGGATCATGCTGCCGATGGTGACGCTGCCGTCCGAAGTCCGCGAAGTCCGCGACATGATCCGCACTCTCCAGCAGGAGCTCGCCCGCGAAAAACTTGAATTCGCCAGCGTGATCCCGATCGGAGCGATGATCGAAACCCCCGCCGCCGCGCTTCAGGCCGAAAAAATCGCCGGCTCGGTCGATTTCTTCAGCATGGGCACCAACGACCTCGTCCAGTACACCATGGCGATCGACCGCGGCAACGAACGGGTGACCTATCTTTATCAGCCCGCCCATCCGGTGATCCTCGAATCGATCGCCCGCTGCGTGCGCGCCGCCCGCCGCCACAACATCTGGGTCGCGGTCTGCGGCCAGATGGCGGGCGAGCCGGAATACACCCCGCTCCTGGTCGGGCTCGGAGTTCACGAGCTCAGCATGGATGCCGAAGCGCTCGGCCCGGTCCGCCGGGTGATCCGGGCGATGCACATGCATGAAGCCGAGGAAGCGGCCAAAGCCGCCCTCGCCGCCGACAATGCCGAAGAGGCGGTCGAAATCTCGCTCCGGCTCCTCCGCCGGGTGGCGCCCGAAATCGCCGCGCTGCTCTCGCAGTAGCCCTATTCCTTCTGGGCGTCGCGGCTTTTGCCGAAAATCGCCGCGATTTTTCCGGTTTCAAGCTTCGGAGTCCGGTCATAGTTGTAGATGCCGTTCTGCTCCTGCTCGACGTCGGTGAGCTGGGTATAGCAGTATCCGGCCAGGCTTTGATCGGCGAGAATCACCTCCACTTGCTCCGCAATCCGGCGGCACAAATCGTCGTCGTCGACAATTTCGATGCCGTTATATCCCCAGGTGTTGGCGGCGAAAGGCCGGCGGCCGGGGGAGATATACTTGAAACCGCCGAATTCGTCGAGCAAATAGGGCTGCCCGGTGTAGCCGGTCTCGTTTTCATAAATCGAAACCGCTTTGCCGTCGGGATGGAGCCGTTTTTTCAATTCGGCGGCGTCCGGCATGTAAAGGTGAACCGTCCACAGATCGGTCTTGACGTGCAAATAGCCGCTGGTGTCGTTGACCGGCCGGGTCGGATCGATCAATTTGGTGAGTTCGTAGATTTCAACCATCCGCCGCCGGTAGAGCGCCCAGTCGGTGATCCCGCCGGTCTCATTGACCGGGGTCCAGCTGATGATCGAGGGGTGGTTGCGGTCGCGCTCGAGCACCGAGCGCCACTCGGCGAGAAAATTGAAGTACCCGGCATACCCCGCCGTCGCCGGGCGCGACTTGGAATCGGCGTTGAAACAAGCCAGCAGCCATGACGGCATTTCCCCCCAGGTCAGGTAGCCGAGCCGGTCGGCCCAGTAGTGGAAGCGCTCTTCAAAAACCTTCTGGTGAAGCCGCGCCCCGTTGAAGCCGGCCGCCAGCGCCAGCTCGATGTCGCGTTTCAAATCCGCGTCGGCCGGCGCGGTCCAGATGCCGTCGGGATAAAACCCCTGGTCGAGCACCTGGCGCTGAAAGAGTTCGCGGTTGTTGAGAAAGACCCGATTCCCCTCGATATGCACCTTGCGGAGCCCGGCGTAGGCTTCGACCCGGTCGCTTACGCGTCCTTCGCGGTCGACGACTTCGTAGACGATCTGATACAAAAACGGGTCTTCCGGCGACCACGCGCGTTTTTCGCTCAATTCAATCCGCTGCGATATGCCGTTGGCGACCGCGCCGGTGACCGCGCCCGCCGCCGCGCCGTCGGCGAAAACCCGGATCGACAGCCGGGAATCGCGCGCTTCGGCGTAGAATTCGGGCGTGAAGACCAGCGCTCCCCCGTCAAAGTCGGGGACGATCGCGCAGCGCTTCAACCCCGATTGCGGCACCGGCTCGAGCCAGACCGTCTGCCAGATCCCGGTGGTGCGGGTGTACAAACAACCGTAGGAGCCGTGTTTGATCGACTGCTTGCCGCCGGGCTGTTCGCCGGAACGGACGTCGTCGCGGACATGAAGGACGAAGTCCTGTTCGCATCCGGGTTTGGCGGCGGCGGTCAGGTCAAAGGCAAAGGAGCTGCTGCCGCCGGTATGGGTGCCGACGCTGACTCCGTCGAGGAAGCCCTCGCAATAGAAATCGACCGCGCCGAAGTGAAGCATCACAAGCTGTCCCGCCCAGTTCGCCGGAACGGTGATTTTGCGGTGATAGAACATCGCCGGAATGAAGTCGGTGTAACCCACCCCGGAGAGCTTGCTCTCGGGACAGAACGGCACCAGGATTTTCCGTTCAAAGCCGCGGCTGGAGCCGAGTCCCCGCTCCAGTCCGGAGTCGCCGAAGTCGAATTCAAAACTCCACTCGCCGTTGAGGTTCAGCCATTCGGCGCGGACAAATTGCATACGGGGATACTCGGGGCGCGGAATCGTCATTTTTCACCTCTCAAGGGTTGTATTGATTTGATCTGTGCGTATAGTATAGCGTCACCAAATGCACTTGAACATGGCCAAAATCGCCTTTTTGATGGACAATCCGATCATGCGTGAAGAATTTTACTATTTTCCCCGGCCCGAACCCGAACCCCCGCTGACCATGCATCTCGCCGGGGTCTCCTACTGCGACGGCAGCTATCGGATCGCCCGCGAGCCGGGAGAAGTGTTTGTCTTCGAATACGTCGAAGCCGGCGATGGCTTTCTCGAGGTTGAGGGGCGGACCTGGCACCCCGGCCCCGGGGACGTCTATCTCGCCCCCGGCCGCCGCCGCCACGCCTACGGCTCCGGCGCCGACCGGCCGTGGGTCAAATACTGGTTCAACCTGAGCGGACCCCTGGTCGAGGGACTGATCCACATCTACCGGCTCGAAGAGAGCTTTTACTTTCCCGCCGCCGCCGAAGCCGGAGCGATCATCAAATCCACGGTCGAAGCGCTTCGCGACCTCGGCAACCGCGACGGCACCGAACTGGTTTCGGACGGCTTCACCCGGCTGATCCGGGCGCTCGCCCGCCACCCGGCGGCGGCCGCCGCCGAAGCACCGCCGCTGCGCGCCGAAGCGGAGAAAATGCGCGCGTATCTGCTCGAACATCTGCGCGGCGACATCCCGCCGGTGGCCGAGCTCGGCGGCCGGATCAAGCGTTCGGGAGTCCAGGCGGGGCGGATTTTCAAACAGTCGTTCGGAGTGCCGCCCCACCAGTTTTTGCTCGACCGCAAGATGCTTGCGGCGCGCGAACTTCTGAGCCATTCGCAGCACTCGGTCAAGGAGATCGCCGCCTGGCTCGGCTTCGCCGACGAGTTCTATTTTTCCCGCCTTTTCAAACGCAAGACCGGCCTCGCGCCGAGCGACTGGCGCGCCGCCGCCCGCCGCGAAAAGTGAAAAAAAATCATTTTTCGCCGCGGCGGAGGATGAAAAAATGCGCAACACGCTTATATTGTTGATCAAATACGAAAGCTAAGGTGATAGATTATGCCCCACGATCCCGCCAGTCTGCTGCCGGTTTACCGGCAGATCGAGCATGCGATCCGGCTTTATATCGAGAAAAACCAGCTCAAACGCCACGACCGGCTGCCGACCGAGGCCCAGCTCGCCGAGCAGCACAAAGTCAGCGTCGGCACCATCCGCAAGGCGATGAACAACCTCGAAGCCGAAAACGTGCTCTACCGCCGCCACGGCCACGGCACCTTTGTCGCGCCCCGCGTCCGCAAAGGCAAAGTGCTGCTGGTCTCCCCCGAAGTCCACTTGCGCGCCGCCAACCATTCGCACTGTTTCGATTTCTTCCTCGGCGCGCTCTTTGAATCGATCGACGCCGACCTCCCGATCGAGCCGGCGATCGTCGACTACACCGACTTCGTCCGCAACCTCGAGGACCTGCGGATGATCCACTCCGACGCGGTCGGCGCGATCTTCTTTCGCGGCGCCGCCAACTTCGCTACCATGCGTCCCCAGCTCGACGCCCAGGAATTTCCCTGTCTCTATTACGGCGGCAACGGCCATCCCGACTTTCCGGAAAACTGTCCCGCGCTCTACTACGACGAATACGCGATCGCCGAGCTGATGGCCGCCCATCTCGCTTCACGCGGCAGGCTCCGGGTCGCCGGGGTCGAAAGCAGCATTCCGGTGAGTCTCTTCCGCTCCAGAATCTTCGCCGAAGTCGCGGGCCGCTACGGCATCACCTATCGGGCTTTTTCCGAAGAGCTCCTCAATCACCCCCGGCTGCTCGCCGATGCCGTGCGCGACTTCGACGCCATCAACGGCTTCGTCGACCTGATCGGCATCCGGCTGATCCAGCGGATCGAGCGCACCCTCAAGTTCCGCGTCCCCGAGGATATCGCGGTGATCGGCATCGACAACGTCGAATCCGCCCAGTGCCTCGAGCCCGGCCTCACCACCGTCGACTTGTGCAACGCCGAAAACGGGCGCAGCGCCATCCGCCGCTTCAACGACCTCCTGAGCGGCAAAGCGCCCCGCAACTTGCAGACGCCGTCCAAAATCGAACTAATCATCCGGTCAAGTTCCTGACCGCCACCTTTGGGAGAGCACCATCATGATGGCCATCATCACCCTTTCGCTGATCATCTTTCTCCAGCTGCTCGCCAACCGCATCGGCGCAATCGTCCTCGTCTTCACCGGACTTCCCGAAGACGTCGCCAAGTTCCAGGCCCGCTCCGCCCTCTTCGGCTGCGGCTTCACCACCGCCGAGTCCGAAGACGTAATGTCCGACCCCGTCCGCCGCAAAATCATCTACAAACTGATGTTCCTCGGCCATGTCGGGATCATCGCCACTATTTCGGGCGCGATTCTCGGGGTGGTCAAGCTCGGCAACAGCGAGGAATCGGTCATCTTCCACTGTTCGCTCTTCTTCGGCTCGCTTGTCATCGTCGGCCTCCTTGCCCGGAGCGCCCTCTTTGAGCGTTTGCTCTACAAGATGTTCCGGAGGATATCCAAGCGCTTCGATCTCTTCAGCTCCTACCGCATGGGCCACGTCGCCACGCTGCCCGGCAATCATACCGTGATCGAATACGCCGTCGATCCCGGTCACGCCGCCGTCTCCGTCAGCACCCTCCAAAACGAAGCGGACGCGGTCACCATTCTCGCCATTCACCAGGCCGACGGCAAATTCACCAGCCGTCCCGTCCTCGAAACCGAAATCCACGGCAACGACGTCCTCTACCTCTATGGCGCCGAAAAGGATGTCGCACTCTTCATCGCCCGTAATTTCTGATTTTTCCAGGGGATTCCGGAGCGGGAAGGACCGGGGAGGGGGCGGACCAATTTTCATGGAGTCATTTTTTGTTGACCCAGCCGTCGTCGGCGGGGTCTTCGGGGCGGGTGGCGAGGTCTTTAAAAAGACGCTTGAGGTCGAGGATACCGCCCCACATGAACCAGACGGTGGAGACCGCGCCGACAATGATGCCGACGACGATGACGGTGATGAAGAAGTAGGTGCTCCACCAGGCGGCGGGCCAGGGGGAGACGAGGTTCCAGATCAGCACGGCGAGGAAGGAGAGGACGAACTGGTAGACGATGGCGTAGCCGAAGACGCTCCAGGCGATGACTTTGTCGCCGGTGGTGTATTCGCCGGTGATGCCGATGAGTTTACCGTAGACGTTTCTCCAGGTCCACGCGGGTTCGGGGGCGACGGCGGTTTCGGCGTAGCGGCCGCGGTGGAGAAGCTTTTCAAGGTCGTAGGGCTGTTTGCAGGTGAGGAGCGAAACGATGGTATAGCCGGCGATGCCGAGCACGGTGGCGAGGAAGTAGATTTCGTAGGAGTTGACCGGGAATTTCTGGGCGTTCATCTCCCAGACCACATAGGGGGCGGTGAAGCCGGAAACGGTGCGGAAGACGGTGTCGAGGTAGCCGAGATAACCCGAGGATTCGAGGAAGGGGTAGATCAGGTCGGCCCAGTTGCGCTGGCAGAAGAGGCCGCCGATTGCGGTGCCGGAGCCGAAGAGGAGGGCGGCGAAGGCTCCGGAGGTGGTGCCCCAGCGGGTATAGAGGCCGCCAAGCATGATCGGGCCGGCGGCGCCGAGCCAGAGCGAGCACATGATGTTGATGAACATGTTGATATAGTCGAGCTGCGAAAAGCAGAGCGAAACCGCGAAGAAGAAGGCGGCGACGGCGACCGACATCACGCGCAGCCAGGTGAGGTGTTCGCGGGTAGCAAAGGGTTTCTTGCGGAAAGGCATCACCACGTCCTGGACCAGCGTGGCGGAGGCGTTGAAGATCCGGCTGTCGTCGCTCGCGAGCATCAGCATCAGCATCAGCAGCATGAAGGCTCCGGCGAGGCCGACCGGGAAGTATTTGCGGAGCAGAGTCGGGGTCATCATCTGGTAATAGAGGGTGCGGAATTTCTGGAAGTTGGCATTTTGTTCGCCGCGCAGCGCGGCGGCCCCGGGGCTGTCGGGGGCGAGTTTGGCGGCGGCGATTTCGCGGTCGGCGGCCTGGTTGAGGTGGTTTTTGACGTGATTGAGATAGAGCAGGTCGGGGTTTTGATTTTTGGCCAGCTTCGGGGTGACGCCGGGGCGGTGGTCCTGGGCGGGGATGGCGCGGATGTCGGCTAGAATTTGTTCGCGCAAGGCGGGATCGCTGACGGTTTCGGCGGAGACCCGGGTGACGAGACTGGTGCGGATGGCGCGGGCGTCGTTTTTGAAGGCGTCGGCATGCATGATGGTGATCAGAAACAGCGCCAGCAGCGTCATCATCATCCAGGCGAAGCCGTTGCGCCAGGCGCCGAGGACGCCGGCCATTTTCTGTTCATGGGCGGTGCGGCCGCAGGCCGAGGAGTCGTTGCCGATCCACGCGCCGCGGTTGATGATGTTGCCGAACATCGTGACCAGCAGCGCGAAAATGTTGAATTCCCGGAGGTTGTGGATGTCCATCGGATTGAGGAAGCTTTCGCCGGGGGCGCGGTCAATCATCACCGGCACCGCGTCGACCGACCACGAGATTTCACTGAGGACAAAACAGCTGAAGATGACGAAGATGGGGTAGCTCATCAGGCCCTGCAGCGAGTCGGTGACCAGGAGCGAAATACGCCCGCCCGGCCAGATCACCGCCAGCGCCATCACCAGCAAAAGCAGCACGAAGAGGGCGTAGGTCGACACCTGAAAGCCGAAGAGGTCGAACGCGGGCGGGAATCCCATGAAATAAATGAAGAAACGGGCGGCCACCGCCGGGCCGATCGCATTGGTCATCATTTCGGCGATGGTGCGGATCGAGGCGGCGACGATGCGGAGCGGACGGTTGTAGCGGTTCTCCAGGAACTGGCCCATCGACAGCGATTTGGTTTCGCGGTAACGGTAGAGCACGTAACCGGTCAGCGACATGAAAATCCCGATCGGGATGCTGATTTTGGCCCAGAAGCCGACCGCCATGCCGCACAGATACTCCTGTTCGCAGAGCGCGATCAAGGTAATCACCGAGAGCATCGACTGGAGGTCGCCGACGCTGATCACGTAGCGCCCGGCCACCCGTCCGGCGGCGAGGAAATCGGCGACGCCGCGGACGTAGCGGCCGCAGCGGATGGCGAGATACAGCACGCCGGCCAGGGGGATGAGGACGATCAGCCAATCGATGAGATGCATGACAAGTTACTCCATCGGAAGAAAAGGGGGGTCGCCGGAGCGCTTCCGGCGGCCCGGCGATTACTGGGCGACGGTGCCGCGCGAACCGGCGTTGTAGGGTTCGTGGGCGTTGAAGGCGGTGTTGTTGAGCTGGGCGTTGGTGCTGTCCATCCAGTAGACGCGGAAGAGGTTGTCGGCGTGGCCGTCGACGAAGAGCGCGCCGTTGGTGACGCCGCCGTGAGCGCCTTTGCGGTCGAGCGGGGCGAAGCTTGAGGTGCGTTCGTTGTCGCGGCTGGGGCGGAAGAAGACTTTTTCATTGGTGTTGGTGCCCGACGGAGGAACGGTCACCGTATCCATCAGCAGGATTTTGCGCGAGGCGTCGCGGATATTGGAGATCTTGCGGCTGCTTTTGCCGTCGCGGGTGTGGTACAAATAGCCGTTGAGCCACTTGCCGCAGAAAAATTTGGTGCCGTAGACCACCTGGTTCTGGAGGCGCGGGCACTCCCATGACTTTTCGGCCGCTTCGTTGTTGCTGATCGAAGTCTTGCTGAGGTAGGTCTGGAGCACGTAGGGCACCGACTTGCGGGAGTTGGCGAAGAGGGTGTCGGCGCCGTCGCTCGCAGTGGTGGGGGTGTAG
Source organism: uncultured Victivallaceae bacterium (assembly GCA_964599205.1). Classification (GTDB taxonomy): domain Bacteria; phylum Verrucomicrobiota; class Lentisphaeria; order Victivallales; family Victivallaceae; genus JAVBUI01. Next base: position 362 of record CAZRFG010000043.1, on the reverse strand, counting down.
GCGAGGAATCCCTCGGCGTCGTCGGCGTAGGAGATGTTGGCGGCGCCGAGCTGTTTGCTGCGGCTGATGCAGTTGATGTCTTTGGCCCGGTCGCGGGCCTTGTTGAGCGCCGGCAGCAGCATGCCGGCAAGGATGGCGATGATAGCGATGACGACCAGCAGCTCGATCAAGGTGAATTGTCTTGTCTTCATGATGCACTCCTCCAATCCGAACGGGCGGATTGACTTCATTGATCCATTTGGTTGTTAAGTTTGCGTTGCAGACGATAATTGTACATGTTTTCGCCGACTTTGCGGGCGGCGGCGGTCAACTCGTCGTAGGGGGTGTCGGCGACGTCGACGAAGCCGATCTGGTAGCCTTCG
>CAZRFG010000042.1:0-15230 GCA_964599205.1 uncultured Victivallaceae bacterium | reverse complement strand
ATCTACTACGACTTCTATGCCGGCTTCGCCCCCTCGCAGCGCTTCTCGGTCATCCGCAAATTCCACTGCTGGGAAGTGGCTGCGGAAATCGATATTTCGACCGAAAACAAGTCGCGCGACAACGGCACCACCAAGAAGCAGATCGATACCTCGTTCTACATTACCGCGTATCTCACCGGCTTGATTACGCCGCTTCAGGAAGCGCAAAATACGATGATCAAACAGAGCCGCGACTTCGCGACCCAAAACAGCACGGGAGAACTCAAATGAGCCTCTTTATCGTAACCGGCGGCGCCGGGCTGATCGGCAGCGCGGTGATCCGGGAACTCAACTCTCGCAATCAGACCGAAATTCTGGTGGTCGACCACCTCGGAACTTCCGACAAGTGGAAGAATCTTGCACCGCTCAAATTTGCCGACTACCGCGAAAAAGACGCGTTCCGGCAGGAGCTCGGCCGCGGCGGCTTCGATCAAACCGAAATCGCCGGGATCATCCACCTCGGGGCCTGCTCGGCGACCACCGAACGCGATGCGAGTTACCTCATCGACAACAATTTCAATTACAGCAAAGAGCTCGCCGTCTTCGCCGCCCGGCGCGGCATCCGGATGGTTTACGCCTCGAGTTGCGCCACCTACGGCGATGGCGCGCTGGGCTATCACGACGACGAAAATGAACTGGAGAAGCTGCGGCCGCTCAATATGTACGGCTATTCCAAACACCTGTTTGACCTCTGGGCCAAACGCCAGGGGCTGTTGAAGCAGCTGGTCGGGTGCAAATTTTCCAACGTCTACGGCCCCAACGAAGCCCACAAAAACGAAATGCGGAGCGTGGTGATGCGGGCCTGGGAACAGATTTCCGCCGAAGGCAAAATGCGACTCTTTCGTTCTTACCGTTCGGAATACGCCGACGGCGAACAGATGCGCGATTTCCTCTACGTCAAGGACGCGGCGCGCATGGTGCTTGATCTCTTCAACCATCCGCGGGCGGCAGGGATCTACAACATCGGCAGCGGCAGGGCGGAGACCTGGAACGCGCTCGCCCGGGCGGCGTTTGCCGCGCTCGGCAAGGCGCCGCAGATCGAGTACATCGAGATGCCCGAGTCGCTCCGCGACCGCTATCAGTACTACACCAAGGCCGAAATGGACAAGTTCAACGCCCTCGGCGGCGACAAATCCGCGACGCCGCTCGCCGACGCCGTCGCCGACTACATCGGCAACTACCTGGTTCCGGGCAAACACCTCGGCGACGAAGCATGATTACTGACGCCGCGGCAGGCCGGATTCTGGCCGGAGTGGTCGCCGGGCTGGAGGCTTTCGACCAAGGCACCGGACTCGACGACTATCTCGACTTCAAACTCACCGAGCCGCAGTTGCGGCGGTCGATTTCGAGCATTCTTTTCAGCTCATTCCGGCATCGGGTGCGACTGGAGAAAGTCCTCACCGCGCTGGTCACGCGCCCCCCCCGGCCGGAAGTGCGGCATTTGCTGCTGGCGGCGCTGACCCAGATTTTTTACTCCGACGGCATCGCTCCGGAATCGGCGGTCAATGTGGCGGTCGATTTCGCCCGCCTCCGGGGGGGCAAATTTGAAGCCGGATTCGTCAACGCGGTGCTGCGCCGGGCGCGCGAAAACACGGACGACGACGAAACCACGCCGGAGGCGGTGCTGCCGCCGGAAATCTGCCGGCGCTGGCGGCGACTCTTCTCCCCGGCCGAACTTCAGCAGCTCGCCGATGCGTTGCGCCAGGAAGCGGACAACACCTTTCGCTGCCGCCTCGGCGCGGAACTGACCGAGGACGAGGTGCAAGCGCTTCGGGCGGAAAAGATCGACGGGGCCGGCGGGCGGTGGAGTTTTTACCGCTGCGCCGCTCCGGCAGCGCTGCTGGCAAGCGAAGGATGGCGCGACGGGCGCTTTTATTTGCAGGATCCGGCCGCCGCGGCGGCGGTGTCGCTGCCGGATTACCGGGAGATCGAAGACGCGCTCGACATCTGCGCCGCGCCGGGCGGAAAGTCACTGATGATCGCCGAAATGCTGCCGCCGGGGGCACGGTTGGTGCTCGCCGACCGCTCCGCCCGCCGCCAGGAGCTGACCCGGGAAAACTTCCGGCGCTGGAAGCTCGACCCCGTGATCCTGGTCGCCGAGCCGGAAAAAATTCCGGCGGAGCTGGGGCAGTTCGATCTGGTGCTGGCCGATGTACCGTGCTCCAACAGCGGAGTCTACCGCCGCCGACCCGACGCGCTCTGGCGCTTCAATTCCGCCGCGCTGCCGGAGCTGCTGGCGCTGCAGGCACGTTTGCTCAACGCCGCCGCCGACCGGGTGAGACCGGGAAAATTCCTGCTTTACAGCACTTGCAGCATCGATCCCGCCGAGAATCGCGATCAGGTCGACCGGTTGCTCGCCGCCCGCCCGGAATTCGCGGTCGTCAAAGAAGTCCGCCTGCTGCCGGATCAAGTCCGCGACGGAGCTTACGGCTGTCTGCTACAGCAGCGCGGCGAAAAGAACCGCCAGCAGCATTCTTGAGAACATGCACAGAAAACTGAAAACCACGGCGATCAGGATCGCGGTCGGAAAGGTGTCTTCCACGGTGGAAAGTTTTTTGAGCAAGATCGCCATCGCCGCGATCCCGGCAAGGGTGCCGAGGATGCCGAGCGAGATCAATCCGAAGACAAACTGAGTCGCCATCATGCCGAAAGTGACGATCAGGGCCGAGCGATAGTCGATCTGCTCCTTGACGATCCGCACCGCCACCCCGAGCAGCCACGCCTGGATGAACAATACGATCAGCGAAGCGACAATCTGAAGCAAAATCGCCATTTCCCCCTCCCCGGTTTCGATTTAGAGCTTATCCCCAAATAAAAAATAATGGCGTAATGAGCTCTTACTTCCGCTTCCCCATCCGCAACTTCCAGAGCATCGCCAGATATTCGCGGATCACTTTGAGCGAGAGTTTGCTCTCACCGTGAAGCCGTTTGCCGAAGGTGATGCCATACTCGGTCACCGTGAATTCACCGCTGCGGGAAACCAGAAAGAGCAATTCCAGCATGATTTTGAAGCCGCGCGGACTCAGATCCGGCTTGACTTTTTCAAAAGCGGCCCGGCGGATCGCGAAGAAACCGGACATCGGATCGCGCACGGTCACGCCGAGCATCAACTTCGCCATCAGCGTCGCGCTGCGGCTGATCAGGACCCGCGCCGGATTCCAGCGTTCGGCGAAGCCGCCGCCCGCGACGTAGCGCGAGCCGACCACGAAATCGTATGTTTCCGCCGTTTTGAGCAACCCGGCGAGGTCTTTGGCGTCGTGCTGCATATCGCCGTCCATGCAGCATAGGATTTCGCCGCGTGCCGCGGAGAAGCCCTTGACGATGCTCGGACTCAGACCGCGCAAGCCGTCGTTGGCGAGGCCGCGGATATGCGGTTTGCCGTCGGCGTAAGCGTGCACCGCCGCCAGCGTTCCGTCGGGCGAATTCTCATCGACCACGATGATTTCAAAATCTTCCAGCCCGGAATTCTCGATCCGCGACAGCAACGGCGCCATATTGTCGCGCTCATTGAGGGTCGGAATCACGATGGAGTAACGGTAACTCTTCATTGCCCCTCCCTGAAAGGCGGCAGCAGGATACCGCGTTCGGTAATGAATCCGGCGATCAACTGATGCGGCGTCACGTCGAACGCCGGATTGTAAAATTCAATCCCTTCCGGCGCCGTCCGGCGGCCGAAAAAGTTGCCGATCTCCTCACCCCTTCGCTCCTCGATCGGAATCCCGCCGCCGTCGGCCAGGGTCAGGTCGAAACTCGAATAGGGTGCGGCGACGTAAAACGGGACTTGATGATACTTCGCCAGAATCGCCAGACCGTAGGTGCCGATCTTGTTGGCGGTGTCGCCGTTGGCCGCGATGCGGTCGGCGCCGACGATCACCAGGTCGATTTTCCCTTCGCGCATCACTTGCGCCGCCATATTGTCGCAGATGGTGCAAACTTCGACCCCGGCGCGGTGAAGCTCCCACGCGGTGAGGCGCGAGCCCTGAAGCAAAGGGCGCGTTTCGTCGGAATAGACTTTGACTTTCAGCCCCTCCTCGTGCGCACAATAAACCGGGGCCAGCGCGGTGCCGTAATCGCCGGTCGCCAGTGCACCGGCGTTGCAGTGGGTCAGCACGGTCGCGCCGTCAAAAAGCAGCGTCCGGCCGTGGCGGCCGATGGCGCGGCAAAGCTCGATGTCTTCGCTCAAAATGTCGAGCGCGAAGCCGAGCAACACGCGCGGCGCATCGTTCAGCGCCGGAGCCGCGGCCCGGGTTTCGGCGATCAGGCGCGCGACCGCCCATTGCAGGTTGACCGCGGTCGGCCGGGCGGCGGCAAGCTCCGCGCCGTCGGCTTCGAGGCGGCGGAAAAAGTCATCGATCGAAGCGGCGCGGTAGTGCTGTGCCGCCGCCGCCAGTCCGAGCGCGGCGCCGCAGCCGATCGCCGGCGCGCCCCGCACCGCCAGGCGGCGGATGGCGTCGATCACTTCGCTCAAAGCGTCGATTTCAAGATAAAGCTCCCGCTCCGGCAGCAGCGTCTGATCGAGCAGACGCAACTTGCCGGGCTGGGTCAAGGTTTCAGGAGAACGCCGGTCAACGACCTGGCGATCCTGCCGGAGCCACCGTACCGCTTGCATCGTTTTTGTTCTTTCCTTCCGGTGAAGTGATCGGAGCGTCATAGTCGATTCCCGGCATCGCCTCGGCCCCGCCGGTGACGATCACCTGGCCGGTGGCGGGATCGTAGACCAGGCTCGGAATGGTTTTGGTGGTCTTCATATAGCGGTCGATTTCCGGCTTGCCGTTGATGTTGACCACGATGTAGCGGAAAATCTTCGGGGAGATCGGCATCAGGATATGGAGCCGGCTCAACATGTCAACTTCGACTTTGTAACGCTCCATCCCGATTTCGCGGCCGATCCGGATCACCGAAAAGACGGTCTTGCCGTCCTCGATCACCAGATAATAGTACTTGGTGGCGTTCTCGACCAGCATCCGCAGCGAATAGGTGCGATCCTTGATGGTGTTGTCGATCTTTTCGGAAGCCCGCAGCATTTCCGGAATCCCGACTTTGCGCGACCACACCACCACTCCGGGATTGACCTCAAAGCGGCACTCGTTGGAACGGAACATGTCCTTGAGCTGCGCGTGTTTGACATAAGCGTGAACCCGGTAGGCCCCGAGTTTGCCGAGCGGGAAGAAAGCGCTCAACGGGACGATGATCTCCTTGGTCTCGCCGGGCATCAGGATGGTGCCTTCGAGCATGTACTGTTTGCCCTGAAGCGCCGGCACCACACCGTCGGTTCCCAGTGCGACGTCGAACATGAGTTCGCCGTGAAGTTTGTCGTCTTTGCCGAAGACCAGCGGCTGGCCGCTGAAGTTGCGCATTTTGACCTTGGCGAAGACCGCTTCGTACTGCATGTAGATGTTGCGGCTCAGTTTGAGTTCAAGCGAGACCTGCGCCGCCGCCGGAAATCCGAAGCCGAACAGCAGGAGGCCGAAAAAAAATCCGGCAAGTAATTTTCTGGTCATTATCACTTCTCCCTGGTGAGTTGTTGCACCGCCGCGTCGGCAACCGCCGCCGCATCGAGCCGGTGACAGGGCGGCTCGTTGCGATCAAGCCGGCACTGCCGGCCGAGACACTTGGAACAGGCCAGTCCGGCCTGAAAAATCCGGTGATTGCCGCCGAAAGGCCCGGTCAAACCGGGATCGGTCGGGCCGAAAAAACCGAAAACCGGCACCCCCTGCGCCGCCGCCACGTGAACCGGGCCGCTGTCATTGCTGAGCACCAGCTCAAAGTGCTTCATCAGCTCGATCATCTGTCCGACCGAGGTTTTGCCCGCGAGCGACACCGCCCGGGCGTGCTTGAGTTGCCCCAGGATCGCGGCGGCAATCCCCTCGTCGGCCCGGCTGCCGATGATCACAAAAGCGCAATTTTGAGTTTCCTCGGCGATCCGGTCGATCACCCCGGCGAAAAACGCCGCCGGAAATGCCTTGGTCTGCCAGCGGGCACCCGGAATCACCCCGATCAGGCGGCGGCCGGCCAGCTCCGGCGGAAGTTCGAGCGGGAAACGGCCGAATGGCAATTCAAATTCCCCCGGCGTCCGGTCGGTGCCGAGAATCCGCTGGACCAGCGCGATGTTGCGCTCGACCGCGTGAAGTTTCATATCGACCTCGTGGCGTTCGCCGTAGAGACACTTGGAAATCGCTTCGCGCGGCGCGGCAAAGCCCTCCGGGCGCGGGCCGCGGGCGAGAAAGCCGAAGATCGAACTGCGCATCAAGCCCTGGAAATCGATCACCAGATCGTAGCGCTCGCGCCGGAGTTCGCCGACCAGATTGCGGAATTCGCGCGGGAAAGCGGAAACCTTGGCCAGGTTGCGGCGGTTGAAAAGAATCTTTTTGCGCACCGGAAACGGACTGAAATCAAGCGCCTCGGCAAATGCCGGATGGACCAGCCAGTCGAGCTCGGCGTCGGGATAAAACTGCTTCAGCAGCGCCACCGCCGGAAAGGTGTGAAAAATGTCGCCGAGACTGCTCGGCTTGATCACCAGGATGCGCTTGACCGGAGCGGCTCCGGCAACCGCCTTAACTTCCGCGGCGGCGGCAGGAGAGGCCGCGGCGGGATTTTGCATCCGGTACGCCGGAGAGGCTGCTGGAACCGATGCCCGGGCCCGCACCATGGTCAGCTCCCGGTGGCCAGACGAACCGCCAACCGTTCGGGCAAGCCGGCCTCCAGCACTTTGCGCTGGGTCGTCGCCACATCATACGGCAGCCGGTAACGGGTCACCGTGCGTTCATTGGTGTCGTAAACCGCAAAGCTGGTCCGGGGATCCCGGTTGCGCGGCTGGCCGATGCTGCCGACGTTGAAAAGATATTTGTGGCCGGTCTTGATTTCAATCCGGCTCTCGTCGGCAACCGCGAAATCGGACACCATGATGCTGCCGTCCTGGATCAGCTGATTCCATTCCGGCATCTCCTCGACCGCGCGCTCGTTGAACTTGGCGATCGGTTTTTTGCAGAAGGCGACCGGCACATGGGAGTGACCGCAGAAACAGATCTGGGTATGCTGATACGAAAAGTTGTCGCGGGCGTGGTGCTCGTCGAAAATGTAGCCCCAGTGTTCCGGCGAATCGAGCGTGGCGTGCACCAGCGTGGTATTGATCGCCATCATGCTGGTGCGGTAAGGCGTGTTGACCAGCCATTTGCGCTGCTCGCAGGACAATTGCCGCCGGGTCCACAGAATCGCCTGGCGGGCGCTCTGGTTGAACCCGCTCATCTCCTCGTCGTCGCTGCCGGTGTACTCGTCGTGGTTGCCGCGCACCATGCTGACGAAATTGAGCCCGCGCACCAATTCGACGCAAGCCAGGGGATCGGCGTTGTAGCCGACGATGTCGCCGAGGGAGATATAGTGGTCAACTTCCAATTCCCGGCATTTGGCGAGAACCGCCGACAATGCCTCCAGATTGGAATGGATATCGCTTAAAATCGCATACTTTGCCATCGTTTGATCATTCCAGAAAATTAACTTTGTACTTGAATCAGCGAACGAACCGGATACCCGGCCAGCGCATCCCGTCCGTGAAGAAATTCGAGCTCCATCAAAAAGCGGATGCCGATCACCTCGGCGCCGAGAATCCGCAACATCCGGACCGCCGCCGCCGCCGAACCGCCGGTGGCGAGGAGATCGTCGATCAGCAGCACCCGCTGCCCGGGACTGACCGCGTCGCGGTGCATTTCCAAAGTTCCCGCGCCGTATTCAAGCGCGTAGTCCTCGCGGATGCAGTCAAACGGCAGTTTGCCTTTTTTGCGCACCGGCACGAAGCCGACGCCAAGCCGGAGCGCCAGCGCGCCGCCGATGATGAAGCCGCGGGCGTCGATCCCGGCGACACAGTCGCACTCCCCCGGCGCGATGTCTTCGGCGAAAAACTCGATCAGCTCGCGAAACAGCGCGGCATCCGCCAGCACCGGAGTGATATCCTTGAAAATGACTCCCGGTTTGGGAAAATCGGGAATATCGCGAATGGCCTCTTCTATACGCGAAATCTTATCCATCGATCAGCTTCCTCCGTGTCTCGAAAACAAAAAAACTTCCCGTCCCCGCCCTTTCCGTTGTCGGAAAGCGCCGGGCGAAAAGCGATGCGGCGATTCTGTAAGCCGGATTCTGTACCCTCCCCGAAAGGCGGGCGGCAATCATCTGTCTCGGCGACCAGAACCCGGGATTCAAAACGCCGCGAGCAGCGGCTCATCCCCTATTTGGTCTTGCTGCGAGAGGGGTTTACCATGCGGCGCGACTCTCGTCACTCGCCCGGTGGGCTCTTACCCCACCCTTTCACCCTTGCCTGGATTTGCATCCCGGCGGTCTGCTCTCTGTTGCACTTTCCTTCCCGCGGCGTATCGTCCGCGGTATCCTTCTTTATCAAAAGGACTCTCTGCTCTATGCAGTCCGGACTTTCCTCCCCGCCCGAAAGCGGAGCGATTGCCCGAATCGCCGCATCATTGGTAATATATGCCGCAATCGCCATTATGCAAGAGCGATGAAGAAAAAAACCGTTGATTTGAACTCCCGGATATCGCGCCCCCTGAAATAAAAAAGGCGTCACCCGAAGATGACGCCGAAGCTCTCAAATGCAGCTTACAACTCAGCCAGCCGCGGCTTGCGCGCGGCGGCGGTTTCGTCCAGCCGTCCGACCGGCGTGGTGACCGGCGCCTGCCGGAGCGAGTCGGGATCGGTTTTGACTTTTTCGGCGATTTCGATCATCGCCGCGATAAAGCCGTCGATGGTCTCCTTGCTCTCGGTTTCGGTCGGCTCAATCATCAGCGCCTCCGGCACGATCATCGGAAAATACATCGTCGGCGGATGGTAGCCGCGGTCGATCAGCGACTTGGCGATATCGAGCGCGTGGACGCCCGCCTCGGCCTGGAGTTTGGCCGAGAGCACGCACTCGTGCATGCAGGGGCGGTCGTACTTCTCAAAGAAATACGGTTTGAGTCTGGCCCGGATGTAATTGGCGTTCAGCACCGCGTTGGCGCTGACCCGCCGGAAGCCTTCGCGGCCGAGGGTCAGCATATAAGCGTAGGTTTTGAGAATCACCCCGAAATTGCCGTAAAAAGGCGCGATGTACCCGACCGATTCCGGAAAGGTGTACTCGAGCGAATAGGTGCCGTCGGCGCGCTTGGCCACCCGCGACACCGGCAGAAACGGCACCAGCTTTTCGCAGACTCCGACCGGACCCGCGCCGGGACCGCCGCCGCCGTGGGGGGTGGCGAAAGTCTTGTGGACGTTGACGTGCATCACGTCGAAGCCGAGGTCGCCCGGGCGCACCCGGCCGATGATCGCGTTGAAATTGGCGCCGTCACAGTAGCTCAGCGCGCCCGCCTCGTGAACTAGGTCGTTGATCGCCTTGACATTGGCGTCAAAAAGGCCGAGGGTGTTGGGGCAGGTCAGCATGAAACCCGCCACCAGGGGCGAGAGTTTGGCTTTGAGGTCGTCCAGATTGACGTTGCCGTCGGGATCGGACTCGACCACCATGCACTCGAAGCCGGCGACCGCGGCGCTGGCCGGATTGGTGCCGTGGGCGGCGTCCGGAATCAGCATGATCCGCCGTTCGTGGTCGCCGCGCGAACGGTGATAGGCGGCGATCAGCATCACCCCGGTGAGCTCGCCGTGCGCCCCGGCCATCGGCTGCATGGTGCATTCGGCGAAGCCGGTGAGCTCGGCCAGGATCGACTGGGTTTCGTAAATCACCGCCAGCGCCCCCTGGGTCAGCTGGCCGCCGTGGCGGAGCTGGGGCAGCAGCGGATGGAGTTCGGAGAACCCCGGCAGCGTCACGATCCGCTCGTGGAATTTGGGATTGTACTTCATGGTGCACGATCCCAAGGGATAAAAGTGGGTGTCGACACCCATGTTTTTGCGGCTCAGATTGGTGAAGTGACGGATCACTTCGAGCTCCGAGAGCTCCGGCAGCTCGGCCGGCTTCTTGCGCCGCAGATGGGCCGGGATCTGGTCGGCGAGCGGCACTTTGCATTTCGGCAGCGAAGAACCGTGCCGCCCCGGTTTGCCTTTGGCGAAAATCAGTTCCATAACACCGCCTCCAATGCGTTGGCGAGGCCGCGAATCTCTTCACGGGTGCGTTTTTCGGTCACCGCCACCAGCAGCTGGTCGGCGCGATCGGGATAGTAGCGGCCGAGCGGGAAGCCGGCGGCATACCCCTTGTCGATTAGGCGGCCCACCGCTTCGGCGGCGTCGATCGGCAGCCGGATCACGAATTCGTTGAAGAACGCCTCGCCGCCGACCGGCTCGACGCCGCGGATTTTGAGGAGTTCGGTGCGGGCGAAGAGGGCGTTGGCGGCGCACCCGGAGGCGACGTCGATCAGCCCCTGCTTGCCGACGCAGCAGAGATAAACCAGCGCCGAGAGGGCGCACAAATTCTCGTTGGAGCAGATGTTCGACATCGCGTTTTCGCGCCGGATGTGCTGCTCGCGGGTCTGGAGCGTGAGGACGAAGCCCTCGCGGCCGGCCGCGTCGCAGGTCCGCCCGACCACCCGGCCGGGCATTTTGCGGAGATACTTCTCAGTCACCGCCATGAAGCCGAGGTAGGGGCCGCCGAAGGAGAGCGGAATGCCGAGGCTCTGCCCTTCGCCGGTGACGATGTCGAAGCCCATCTCGCCGGGCGGGGTCAGCAGCGCCAGCGCCACCGGGTAGGTCGAGGCCACCGCCAGCGCACCGCGCTGGTGAACCGCCGAAACCAAAGTGGTCCAGTCCTCGACCGCGCCGAACACGTTGGGATACTGCACCAGCACGCAGGCGGTGTCCTGATCGACCGCCGCCAGCAACGGGCCCATCGCCGAATCGGAAATGCCGGCCGGCACCTCGATCAGTTCGACGTCGAGGTTGGAGGCGTAGCACTGGATCATTTTGCGATAGATCGGCGAAACCGCGCAGGAGATCACCGCCCGGCGCTTGCCGGTCACCCGCACCGCCAGCATCATCGCTTCAAACAGCGCGGTGCCGCCGTCGTAGAGCGAGGCATTGGCCACCGGCATCGCGGTCAGCCGGCAGATCATGCTCTGGTACTCGTAAATCGCCTGGAGCGTGCCCTGCGAGGCTTCCGGCTGGTACGGCGTGTAGGCGGTGTAGAACTCCGAGCGGCCGGTGATTTCGCTCACCGCCGCCGGAATCAGGTGGTCGTAGTAACCGGCGCCGAGGAAGTTGATCAATCCCGACGCGTTCTTGCCGGCGAGCTTGCGCAACCGGCTGGTGACTTCGTACTCCGACAGCCCTTCGGCGAGATGTTCGAGCGCGGGTTCGGGAAAAGTCACCCCCGAGCGCTTCCACATCTCCGCAAAGGACGCGCAGCCGATCTCGCGCAGCATCTGCTGCTGGTCGGCCTCGGTATTGGCGATGTAGGGCATGGTTTCGTCTCCATTAAAAAACGCCGGAACAAATCCGGCGCAGTCGGTTTCGGTTTTCCGGTCGAACTCAGCTTTCCAGTGACTTGAGGTACTTGAAATACGCCTCTTCGTTCATCATGTCGTTGATTTCGGAGCTGTCGATGTTGCCGAGGCGGCAGAGCCAGCCTTTGTCTTCGGGCGATTCGTTGATCAGGCCGGGCTCGTCGATCAACGCGTCGTTGACCAGGATCACGGTGCCGCTGATCGGCGAATAAATATCGCTGGAGGCTTTGACCGATTCGACTTCACCGAGCTTGTCGCCGATGATGAAGTCGTCGTCTTCCTCGGGAAGCTCGACGTAAGTAATGTCGCCGAGTTCATTGGCGGCGTATTCGGAAATCCCGATCACCGCCTCCTCGCCGACGATTTCCACCCATTCATGATCTTCGGAATAATACCGCATTGTCACCTCTCAAAATTCGTATGTTTGATTGAAATTACTTTTCCCGACCGTGGAAGCGGAAAAAAAGGTTGAAAAAAAACTGCATCGCCGCTTCGGGAGAGAATTAAACACTGCCGGAAGCAAAAGTCAAGCGTAGATTATGGATTTTTTTGAAAAATTTATACCGACTTACTCTCCCGGAGAAAAAACCGGAGGCAGAAACTCGGCCGGGTCGATCTCGGCATTGAGTTTGTTGAAGTTGATTTTGGAGCGCTCGACGGTGCCGTCGTTGTCGATTTCGGTCTCCTCGGGAATCATCACCCCTTCGTAGAGGCCGTAACGGAGCACCGTGGAACTGAAGTTGCGCGGCGCCGGAATGGTGATCCGGTGCAGCAGGAAATTGTGCTTGCCGATGTACAGGATGTAGGGCGGCTGGTCCTTGATCTTGGAATAGCAGATCATCTTGTAGTACTCATTGTCGCCGATTTTGGTCAGTTTGAGCTCGACCTGGGCGAAGAGGTCCTGATAGGAGTCGTCGGGATCGCCCAGCCGGGTCAGGGTTTTGACCTGCTGGAGCAGATCGCCGGTGATCGGCACGACCATCTTTTTGGGATAATCGATATACCAGGCGGAATCGCCGTTGAGGATGTAAGCGGTGCCGGGGGCGTTGTCCACCATGGTCACCACTTTGTACTTGTCGGGAGCGAGGAATTTGACTTCGACCAGCCGGCTGACGCCGCGGGCGGTGAGTATCTGCTTCTGGACGTAACTTTTGGCATTGAGGAAGACGCCGCGCGGGTCGCGGGCTTCAAGCATCTTTTTTTCGAGCACCGAAAGGGTGATGTCGGGCGAAGAGTCGATCTCGTCCGGCCCGAAGACACAACCGGCGAGCAGCACTCCGGCAAGCGAACAAATCAGGAATGCGGTTTTTTTCATGTCGGAACCGATCTTATTGGTTTTCTTTACTCTCATGCGTAGAAATGTACCATTTTTTTCTCCAATTACAAGCGAAAGAACCGCGAAACGGCCGGGAAACTTCAAAAAAGCGGGTTCAGCACTTGACAGAGTACAAATCCGGGTGATATGTTAGACTATCGCATATACACCCGGACGCGCGCGGTGCGCGTAGCATAAGCATCGGAAAGAATTATGAAAAAACTGTTGATCGTCGAATCGCCGACCAAAGCCCGGACCATTACCCGGATGCTCGGTCAGGACTATACCATTCTCGCCTCGATGGGGCACGTCCGCGACCTGCCGGAGCACGCCTTCGGGGTCGACCTCGAGCACGACTTCGCGCCGCTTTACGTCGACACCCCGCGCAGCAGCAAGATCGTCAAGGAACTGCGTGCCGCCGCCAAAAAGGCCGACGAGATCTACCTCGCCCCCGACCCCGACCGCGAAGGGGAAGCGATCGCCTGGCACCTCGCCGAGGTGCTCAAGGACACCACCAAACACCCGTTCCACCGGGTGACCTTCCACGAAATCACCAAAAGCGCGATCCAGCGGGCGCTCGATGAAAAGACCTCGATCAACGTAAATCTGGTCGACGCCCAGCAGGCGCGCCGGGTGCTCGACCGGATCGTCGGGTACCAGGTGAGTCCCTTGCTGTGGTCGCGGCTCGAAAAGGGCATCAGCGCCGGACGCGTCCAGTCGGTCGCGCTGCGGCTGGTGGTCGAGCGCGAACGCGAAATCCGCAACTTCGTGCCGGAAGAGTACTGGGTCTTCAGCCTGGTCTTCCGCACCGCCGACGGCCGCGAATTCGCGGCGCGGCTGTTCAAAATCGACGGCAAGGACTTCAAGGTCGGCAACCTCGCCGAAGCCGAAGCCCTGCTCGACGCGGTGCTCAAGGGCTCCGCGCCGGAAGTCGCCAAGGTGACCACCGCGGAGCGCCGCCGCAACGCGCCGCCGCCCTTCACCACCAGTACGCTGCAGCAGGCGGCGAGCAACAATCTGCACTACACCGCGACCAACACCATGCGCTTCGCCCAGAACCTCTACGAAGGGGTCGAGCTCGGCGCCGGCGGACCGGTCGGTCTCATCACCTACATGCGTACCGACTCGGTGACCATCGCCCGCGAAGCCCAGGAGGCGGCCCGCGAATTCATCGTCAGCCACTACGGGCCCAATTTCGCCCCCGCCAAGCCCAACTATTTCAAAAACAAAGCCGCCGCCCAGGAAGCCCACGAAGCGATCCGGCCGACCGACGTCAACCGGACGCCGGAGTCGCTCGCGCCGTATCTTGAGAGCAGCGAACTCAAGCTCTACACCTTGATCTGGAAGCGCTTTGTGGCGAGCCAGATGAGTCCGTGCATCCAGAATCTCACCACGGTCGACGCCGCCGTCCGCGGAGCCGACCGCCGCGAGTATACTTTCCGTGCCACCGCCACCGTGCCGGTTTTCGCCGGTTTCACCGCCGTCTTCAACGACGAGGGCAAGGCCAAGGACGAGTCGCTCGAGGAAGCGGCGCTCTTGGGCTCGCTGCGCGAACGCGAGAAGCTTGAGGTGTCTTCGGTCGAAAAAGAGCAGAAATTCACCGAGCCCCCGCCGCGCTATACCGAAGCCTCGCTGATCAAGGAACTGGAAGAGAACGGCATCGGCCGCCCCTCGACCTACGCCTCCATCCTGCGGACCATCCAGCAGCGCGACTACGTCACCCGCGAACAGGGCAAACTGGTGCCGAGCGAACTCGGCTTCCGGGTCACCGACTTCCTGGTCGAGCATCTGCCCGAGCTCTTCGACGTCGGCTTCACCGCCGAGATGGAGCGCAAGCTCGATGAAATCGAAAACGGCAATGTCGGTTGGACCAAAATGATGGCCGATTTCTATCAGCAATTCGGCCCCTGGCTGGAAAAGGCCAAGCACAGCGACGCCCCCGCCAGCGAAAACGCCGAACTCCTGATCCAACGCCTCGCCAATCTCCAGTTCGCCCCGCCCGACAAACGCGGCAAGCGCACCTACGACGACGGCAAATTCTACCGCTCGGTCGCGGAAGCTTTTGCTGAAAAAAAGAAAATTACCGCCCGCCAGTACCAGGCGCTGCTGGCGTTGGCCGCCAAGTACGAAAGCCAGCTCGGCGGCAAAGTCGAACTCCCGGAAGCATTGGCCGAAGACCTCAAAGCCGCCAACGAGCGGGTCGCCGCCCGCGAGGAAAAAGCGGCCGCCAGCGCGGTTTCGGATGAGTTGAAGGGGGATTACCTGCGGCTCTTCACCGCCTTTGACAAAGTGACCTGGGAAGCGCCGACCGCGCGCCGCGGCCGGACCTACGACGACAAGAAGTTCTTCACCTCGCTCAAACGCCAGGCCCTCGACGGCAAGATGCTTTCGGAAAAACAGCTCGGCGCCCTCGCCCGGATGGCCGAGAAGTATCAGGGGGAACTCGCCGACGC
>CAZRFG010000041.1:0-15358 GCA_964599205.1 uncultured Victivallaceae bacterium | reverse complement strand
GCTCGATCCGCAGCGGATGCTCGCGATCGACGGCAAGAATCTCCTGATGCCGTGGAATTTCCACTTTCCGACGGTTGCCGCCGACTGGCGACTGATCGGCGAACTCGCATTTCGCGAATGCCTGTCGCTGATCGCCCGGCCGGACCAGCCCCGCCGCCGGATTTACCTTGCCGGGCAACTGGTCGAGCCGTCGCCCCGCTGAACCGCAACCCGATTGACCATAACCAAACAGGAAGATTCACCATGAAAAAAACATTCCAGCCATTCACCCTGATCGAACTCTTGGTGGTGATCGCGATCATCGCCATCCTCGCCTCGATGCTGCTGCCCGCCCTCAACAAGGCCCGCGACAAGGCCAAGGCGATCAGCTGCGCCAACAACCTGAAGTCGATCGGCTCCGCCTTTGTCCAGTACAATATGAGCAATGACGACTTCGCCTGCTGGGGATACAACACCGCCGCCGCCAACGGGGTGATGCCGGGCACCTTTCTCACCTTCCTCTATCCCTACATCGCCGGCGGCGAGGTGCCGGCGGGAAGTTCGGCCGCCGCACCGGTGATGTACAAGCCCTATCTCTGTCCCGCCGGCCGCTACACCCACAGCTACAGCATCGCCAACACCCCCTTCGTAGCCTCCAATTACGGCTACAACAGCCGGGCGGTGATCTCCGCCGGCAACGCTTTCCTCTTCGGCTACAACGCCACCAAAGCGCTGAAAGTCACCCAGGTCAAGCAACCGTCGCGGATGTTCGCCTTTGCCGACGGCAGGCTCAATATCGCGGTGCCGCACGACGGCGAGACCAGCAGCATCGGCAGCCTGACCGCGATGTGGAACGCCACCAGCTACCCCGCCCCGGGTTCGCTGACCAGCGAGCAGATTGAACTGCGCCACAGCGGCCGGATCAACGCCGCTTTCAGCGACGGCCACGTCGAAGCCAAAAACGTCTATTTGCAATACGCGACCCGCGCCGAACCCAACGACATGACTTTTTTCACCCGCGGCCGGGAAAAATATTAAAGCTCCCGCGCTCCAAGCGGAAACTCAGGAGAACTCCATCATGCGCAAATCCTTGCTCGCCGCCATGCTCGGCACCGGCCTTGCCGCCACCCTCGCTGCCGCTCCCCGGTTCGGCGAAATCGAAGACCTCGGCCGCCCGATCCAGTCCGGCAGCTATCCGGTCCATGGCGTCACCCGCGACGCCGGGGGCCGCGCCACCGCCTGGATTCCGATCCGGCTGGCCGACCGCATCGGCTTCGTCGGCATCGATACCGCGACCGGCAAATCGACTTGGATCAGCACCGCCGATTACGGCAGCCGGACGATCCTGCTGCGAGCCCGGCAAAATCAAGTCTATCTGGTTCAGGGCGGTCAACCCGCCCGGGTGCTCCGCTACGATCCCGCCACCGGCGGACAGCAGTCGTTTCCGCTGCCGGTCAACATCAGCTATTTCGTCGACTCCTCCGCCGATTTCACGCCGGACGGCAAGCTTTTCATCGGCAGCTACCCCGACACCGCGCTCAGCTGGTTCGACCCCGCGACCGGCAAGACCGGCAGCCTCGGTCGGGTCAGCCCGGATGAGAAGCAAAAATACATCCTCCAGGTTCTCGCCGACCGCGCCGGCACCGTCTATTTCAGCGCCGGGTTGCATCATCCCGAAGTCTGGAGCTACCAACCGGCGACCGGCGAAAAGCGCCAGATCCTGCCGGAGAAATTCCTCCAAAGCAGCGACCGCGCCAATCTCACGGTGAGCGGCGGCGACGTCTACAGCTGGATGGGCGGCGAGCGCTACCGCTGCCGCCCGGACCGGATGGAGCCGGTCGAGGCGATCCCGGGGATGGACAAGCCCGCCGGAGTGATTCCGCTCGAGCGCGCCGCGGGCCCCGGCAAAGAGTATTTTCTCCTCGACGCCCGCGCCATGCTCGGCATCCGCAATCTTGCCGACGGCAAAATCGAGTACATCCAGACCGACTTTGCCCCCTTTGACACCACCGTCTACTCGATTCGCCCGGGGCAAGGCAACCGGCTCTGGATCGGCGGTTTTTCGCCTCCGGCGCTGTCGCGCTGCGACGATCCGGCGAACCGGGCGTCGTTCGTCAACCTCGGCCGCCAGGCCAGCGGCGACACCCAGATTTACGACACACTGGAATACGGCGGCAAACTCTACACCTCGAGCTACGGCAAAGGATGCATCGACGAGGTCGACCTAAAAACCGCCAAATACACCCCGGTTCTCTCGCTCTTCACCCCCGAGGAGCAGGAGCGCCTCTTTATGCTGATCGCCGCCGCCGACGGCAAAATCTACGCCCCCACCATGCCGATCAAGGGCATCCTCGGCGGCGGCATCCTCGAGTGGGACATCCGGCAGGGCAAAAAGTACACCTTTTACCGCCACGTGGTCCCGAATCAGAGCATCCGCGCGCTTACCGCCACGGCACAGCCGGAGCTGCTCTTCGGCGCGAGCGACATCTACGGCGGATCCAGCTCGATTCCGGTGGAAAAGGACGCCAAAGTCTTCCTCTGGGACACCGGCAGGAAAAAGACGGTCTGGGAAGCGGTTCCGGTCAAAGGGGAAAAAATCTACATGGGCGCCCACCGCCTCGGCGGCAACCTGGTCTGGACGGTCGGCCTCTTCAGCCGGACGCTGGTGGTGGTCGATACCGCCGAACGCAAAGTGGTGCGGACCATCCCGATTCCCCGCTCCGGCGAAGGCGTTTCGCTCCACGCCGTCGGCAGCGCGCCGGAGGTCTTCCCCGGTATCGCCTTCGTCATCGGCGGCGACGCGATTTACGCGGTCGACACCGCCACCGGCGAAGTCGCCATCGAGGTCCAATCCCCGCTGATTCAGAACAAGTTCAATCCGCTGATCCACGACACCATGGCCGAATACATCGCCCCCGACGGCACCATCTACTTCGGCACCGGCGCCAACCTCTGCCGCCTCAAACCAAAACGCTGAGAAGTGAAAACCCCGGCATTCCGCCTGCCGGAATGCCGGGGTGAAGCGTCCTCGATGCGTCATCCCGAAGCCGGGGTCAACGATCAGGACAATGATCGACGTTCCGCTCTCCGGCCGCCTTGACGTGACACTTCAGCCGCTCGTCGCTCTTGTCGAGATTGTTCCGCCACTGCAAGGGCCGCAGATTAATCAACTCATCCGATCCGCCGGGGCTGATGTGGTCGATTTCCCAACCGTACTGGGAGTTGCGGTTGCCGTATTCGGTGCGGCGGATCCAGGCGTCACACTGATCTTTCCGCCATATCGCGGGAGAATTTCCCGCAACCGTCTGACCTTTTTGCCAGACGTCCTCGATCTGCTGTTCCGAAAAGCTCATTTTCGCCTCCGCTTCAATCGCATTTACGGGCGGAAACCAGCGGTTCGAACGCGTCAAACTCGTCATTGCGCTTGTTGCATCCATCGCAAAGCGGAGTGATATAATGCGAGTCATCGGTACTGTTTGCTTTTTTGACATGTCCGCCGACCGTCGCCTTTTCTTTGCACGCAGTACATTCATCCGCTTTCTTTCCGGAGAGTTTTTCCCAGTGCTTGAGCCAGGTGCCGCACGAGGTGCATGCCCTGTCCGCCGTTCCACGCAAATTCTTCACTTTCACAGCCATTTTTTCCTCCTATGGTTTGGATTGTGCCTTCCGTGATTCAGAAAGCTGAGAACCAATTATAATGAAAAAAAATGGCGAAACAATAGATGAAAAAACAATTTTCGAAGTATTTTAAATCAAAACAACGAAAACAAGATATGATTTCACAAAACGATTAATTTTTAACCGAAAATCGATTTCAAAAAAATTGTCCGAGGAAAAATCAGGCGCTGCGGAGGGTTTTGCCGGGACGGGTGACCGCACGGCAGGCGTCGGCGTAGATGAGATAGTGTTCGCAGCAGAGCCGGCCGTGGAAAGGGAGCTCGGGAAGCCATGCTTTGTGCCGTTCCCAAAGTTCGATTTCGGCGGCGGCGAGCGGGGATTCGCCGCTCTGCGGCTCGTTTTCGCGGCGGAAACGGAGCTTCATGTCGTCGATGCCCCTGCCGTCGAGGCTGAGAATTTGGTTGCCGCCGAGGATTTCGAGGCCGTATTGTCCCGCCCGGCGGCTGAAGGCGGTCTGGTCGAAGAGGACGAAAGCGCTCGCCGTCATCCCGTCGATATAGGGCCACGCCCGGTCGAGAAAGGCGAAGGTCTCGTCGAGACACTTCCCGTCCGAGCCCGGCGCGCCGAAGATCATCATCAACAGATTGGAAATCCCGACCGCCGAGGCGTTTTTGATCACCTCAAGCGAACTATCCACCCGGGTCCCCTTGTTCATCAGATCGAGCAGTTTCTGCGAACCGCTCTCCATCCCCCAACTGATCCAGCAGCAGCCCGCCCGGGCGGCTTTGTCGAGCAGTTCCGGCGTGTATTCCGCGATCGTCCGGGCCATCACCTGAAAGCGGCAGTCGATCCCGAGGGTCAGGATCACCGAGCTCAATTCGTCGAGATACCCCGGGTCGACGTACTGGTCGACCAGATAAAAGTGACGGCAGCCGAAGCGGGTTTGCTTCTCCGCCATCTCCAGCGCGAGCTGAAGCGGCGGGCGGCGGCGGTGGCGGCCAAAGGAGTTGTTGTGGACGCAAAAGCGGCAGCGCCGCCACTTGCACCCGCGGCAGCCGTAAACCGGCATCACCGGCACCGGGTTGAAGTAACCGAGCCCGGCGAGCTGAGTGAAATCGGGCGGAGCAAGTTCCGCGAGGTCGGCGGGAACCACGGACTTCCCGGCGAATTCGATCCGCCCGTCGCGCCGGAAGTAACACCCCGGAATGGCGGCAAAGGCGCCGCCCTCAAGCAGCGCCGCAAAAGGATGCTCGCCCTCCCCGGTCAGCACCGCGTCGACAAACGGCGCGGCCTCGAGGAGTTGCACCGGCGACAACGCGCTCATCGCCGCCCCGCCGATGACCAGCCGGCAGCCGGCATGGACTTCATCAGAAAGATATTTTGCCAGCGCCAGGATAAAGGGGAGTTGATCCAGGTACATCGCCGAAAAAGCGACGACTTCGGGATTGCCGCGCCCGATCCGTGCGCTCTGGCGTGCGAGCAGCGCGGCCAGCTCGGAGCCGATGCCGTTGCCGGCAAGGTAGTTCCTGGCCTGTTGCTCCAGGCGGTTGATGCTCACTCGCGCCTCCCCCATCCGCCCCCAGTTGGCGGCGTAGAGCTCGGGCTTGAGGAAGATGCCAAGCGGACCGCGGCTGAAGTTGCGCATCGCGCTCAAGCCGAGGTCGCGGTCGCAGATCTCGTTCCAGAGTTCAAGATTGGCGTCGAAAAGGTCGAGCGCCGCCCCCTTGCGCTCGGCGACGGCGGCGAGGCAGGCGATCCCGAGCGGCATATAAGTCGGCCCGGTACGGGGCGGAAACACCAGAGAAATGCGCATGGGAACGAATCCAACTTGATTTGACGGACGCGGCGGCGGTTATATCATATTACTATAGCGCCGGAATCGCCGGAAATCCAGTCCGAAACCCGTTCCCGGCGACACTTTCGCTTCTCCCTCAATCATACATTGTCAGAAGTATGATTTTTGCCAAAATATGATTTTTTTTGTGATTTTATTGCACAAAGCCTTGACATTATCAGCATTCTTTGCTATACTTACTCAGGAACTAAAAAGGACAGCGGCAATGATCATCAATAAAACTTTGCAGGTGCGCAACTATATCCTCCGGATGCTCGAAGACGGCATCTGGGCGGCGGGCGACAAACTGCCCGGAGCCCGGGTGATCGCCGAAGCCAACGAAGTGACGCTGCCGATTGTCCAGGCGGTGATCGAGAACCTCGCCCAGATGGGAGTCTTGCGGACGGTGCCGCGCAACGGCACCTATGTCCAGGACGGCTGGCAGCGCCAGATTCTGCCGTATTCCTTTTTGTCCACCGCCAACGATTTCTGGCGCGGCACGGTCGACCCGCTGGTGGCCGCCGAACTTCCGGACTTGCACCTGACCCGCCAATTCGAGCGGGCGGCGATGGAAGTGCGGGTCACCCACCAGCTGCTCAGCATGCATGACGAATTCCTCGATCTCGCGCCGCTGCTCGACAGCTGCTATCCCGACCGTTCGATTTTCATCGATAACATTTTTGAGCCATTTTTCATCAATGGGAAACTCTGCGGCATCCCGCTGGTCTACTCGTCCCGGCTGCTGCTCTGCGACCTCGGCCTTTTTGAGCGCGCCGGGTGTCCGCCGCCGGTCGGCAACTGGAGTTACCAGTCGCTGCTCGACACCATCGCCAGACTGCGCGAAAAGCTGCCGTCCAACCAGTGCTTCGCAATCCAGAATTCCTTGCACATCTATTCCAGTTTCATCTTCCGTTGCGGCGGCCGCTTCATCGATCCCGCCGCCGCCGATCCGATCCGGCTCGACAGTCCGGCCACCGTAACCGGACTCTGCCGGTTTGCCACGCTGCTGCGCCAGTCCGGCCTCTCAGCCGAGACGCCGGTGATCACCACCGACCTGGGGCGTTGCGCGATCCGCATCGCCACCCGCCAGATCTACGCCCAGATCCGTGCGGCCAATCCGGAGCTCCGTTTCGCCGCGGTGCCGCTGCCGTTCTTCGACGACGGCTGCGACGTCAACGCAATGGCCGCCGAACTGCTCTGCGTGCGCCGCAATTGCCCGCACCTCGAGTTGGCCGCCGACCTGGTCCGGGTGCTGCTCTCGGAAGCAGTCCAGGACCGTTTCGCCGACGTCGGCTTCGGGATTCCGGTGCGCAAAAGCTCGGCGCGCAAAAGCATCCACTTCGACTCCCCGGTCGACCTCCTCTTCCTCTCCGAAGCGGCCAAATGCACCGCCCGTTACGACATCCTGACCCCCGAACTCTACCAGGCGATCTCCGCCGGCGTCACCAATATTGTCATGCTGCCGCCGGAGGAGATTCCGGGCGCGCTCCACACCCTCGCCGACGCCTTGCGCACATTGCAGAAATATTGCGACTGGCGGCCGGAATAACCCTCTCCGCCGCCGGCCTTTCGCGTGACCGATCGAAACATTGTCGATACAACCCCAAGGGAGAACAAGCGATGAAACGACTTCTGGGTCTGGCCGTACTGGCCGGAGGATTGCTGGCCGGAGCGGCCGAACTCGCGGTTCAAAATCTCAACTTCAGCGAAGGCCTGAGAGGCTGGCAGAACGTCTATCCCAAAACGATGGCCGCCGAAGCGGTCCCGGGCGGGGTCAAACTGACCGTGCTGGAAGCCAACCCGGCTCCCGGCGCGCTGATGCAGCTCCTCAAAGTGCCGCCCAATACCGACCTCGTCTTTGCGGCCAGGGCGGAATGCGACAAGCCCGGCGTCGCCTATTTGCACATCAAGGCCAACAAGGGCGGCAAACAGAGCAAGGTCTTTGACTCCAACGTCAACGCCAAAGGCGTCTCCGAGCTCAAAGTCCGTTTCAACACCGGCGACTGCGAATCGATTTCGATCCTATGCCGGATGAAGGCGGCGGGCGACACCGTCGGCAGTTCCGCGGTGCTGACCGGCCTCACGCTGGTCGAACCCGCCGGCAACAAATTCCTGCTCGCCGGCGACTCCACGGTGGCGAGTTACGCCCCGACCATCCCCACCGTCGGCTGGGGCCAGGTGCTCGACAGCACCCTCAAAAGCGGGGTCGAAGTGGTCAATCTCGCCACCAGCGGCCGCAGCACCAAAAGCTTCATCGACGAAAAACGCTGGGAAAAACTCGTCGAGCAAGTCCGTCCCGGCGACATCGTGCTGATCCAGTTCGGCCACAACGACCAGAAAAAAGACAAACCCGAAGTCTACGCCGCCGCCGAAACCGATTTTCAAACCAACCTCAAGCGCTTCATCGCCGACGTCCGCGCCAAACAGGGCAAGGTGATTTTGTGCACCCCGGTCAGCCGCCGCATGCAGGACGCCGCCGGCAAAGTCAAACCCACCCTCGGCGCCTACCCCGACGCGGTGCGCGCGGTGGGCAAAGAAACCGACACCCCGGTGATCGATTTGACCCTTTTCACCGCCGAGCTCTACGAAAAGCTCGGGGTCGAGGAGAGCCGCAAACTCTTCAACGGCGTAGTCTCCCCGAGCGGCCAGGAAGATTACACCCATTACGGCAAAAACGGTGCCGATCTGGTCGCCCGCGAAGTCGCCCGCCAGATCAAGGAACGCAATCTCCCCGGCGCCGAACTGGTGCAATGAAGAGTTCAAAGCCAAGCGAGTACATCGATGAGTTTCCTGTGTATGATTAACCACGCAATCGAACCCGGAAAGACCCTCGGCCATGAAAAAACACTTTACCCTGATCGAACTGTTGGTCGTCATCGCGATCATCGCCATCCTTGCCGGCATGCTGCTGCCGGCGCTCAACAAAGCGCGCGAAAAGGCGCGCCAGACCAGTTGCATCAACAACCTCAAGCAGTGGTATCTCGGCTTCTCCAACTATCACGACACCTTTGACGACAATCTGGTCGGCCAGATGGTCCAGCGGCCGAGCGACAACGCGATGGTCAACTGGTACACCTGGGGCAGCTGGATCACCCAGAACCTCCGTCCCGGCGTCACTTCGGCGACCTGGGTCAATTTGCCCAACATCAACAAATGCGCCTCGTGGCAGAAAAACAAATCGCCGACCCCGGATTTGAGCTACGGCATCAATTACGCGATCGATCCTTACGGTAAATTCTACAATATCGGCACCACCTACGTCCAGTATTTCAAAGTGTCGAAATTGCGCAATCCGAGCCGTACGATGTATATCATCGACTCCGACGTCAACGGCGCCGGGCTCAACCCGACCAGCGACACTTATATCAATCCCTATCTCCCGACCACCTGCCGGATCGCCTACCGCCACAGCGGCATGGCCAATCTGGCCACCGCGGGCGGCAACGTGACCAGCACCACCCGGCTGCCGGTATGCACCTACGACAATCCCACCTTTTAAGCTGACTGGAGTATCATCATGAAATCATTCCGGCTCATCACCGGCGCCTTGCTGCTGCTCGGCTCCGCCCTCGCGGCGGCCCCCGTTCCCGCCGCCCCCGGCGCAAGCGGCATCAAAATCGACCTCGACGGCCGCAAGGACCAGATCAAACTTACCGACTTCAGCGCCGGCAAACCGCTCACCGCGCTCCGCCCCGCCTGGCTCAAGGGCGACGAACAGGCCACCTATCTGATGATCCAGGGGCCGGGACTCAAAAACGCCGACTTTGAGCCGTTCACCTTCTCGTTTGTGCCGCAGAAAGACGGCACCGTGATGATGAATCTCCGGAGCTCCACCCCGACCAAGGACAACCGGACCGTCTACGTCGCCTACGGCAATTTCGCGGTCACCGGGGCCGAACTCAAAAACGGCGACTTCGCCGAAATCACCCCGGCGGGCGTCCCGGCGAACTGGGCGGTCCGCCCCGGCCTCACCGCAAAAGGGGTGCTCTACGGCACCCACGACGTCTACGGCGGGTATCCCCTCAAAGTCAAAGCGAACCAGCAAGTCACCGTGACCTTCGCCGCCAAAGTCGGCGTGGTCACCGAGAACAAGGCCACCCCGTTCCAGGTCGCGGCGGCCCCCGCCCCCGCCGCCAAACTCCCCCGCCGCGCCGCCGAGAATGAGCCCAAGGAATACTACTCTTACTACGATTCCGAAATCAAACTTCTCCCCTTCAAGGACAAGGGAGTCGCCGGCGACACCGTAGTGCTGCGCGACCCCGAGCGCAAGGCCAAGCGCGCGCTCCCCGCGCCGCTCTTCACCGCCGCTCCGCGCAAAAATGCGGCGGGTTCGCTCGACTTCGCCGCGGTCAAGGTCGAACTCCTCGAAGAGGGCAAAGTGGCGCGGGACGCCGCCATCCGCTTCGGCTTCCCGCTCCCCGAGGGCGGACTTTTCTCGGCCGAACACCTCCGGCTCCTCGGCCCTGACGGGCGCGAAGTGCCGGCCCAGTACGCCATCACCGCCTTCTGGCCCGACGATTCGGTCAAGTGGGTGCTGATCGATTTCACCGCCCCCCTCAAGGCGGGCGAAAAAGCGCTCTACACCGTCGAAGCCGGGAACAAAGTCAGCCGTCAGGCCCCCGCCGCCGGGCTCACGGCCAAACGCGAGGGGGACGTGATCCGACTCGACACCGGCAAACTCGCCGCCGAAATCAGCCGCAGCGGCGTCCGCTTCGCCGCCGGGGCCAAAGCGCTCGGAGAATTGCTGAATCCGGTGCTTGCCGACGAGAACGGCAAGGAGTTCGTCTTCACCCCCGACGCGATCGCGCTCGAGGAGTCCGGCGACCGCACCGCGACGGTCAAAATCGACGGCGCGATGGGCGACCTCGCCCGCGGCGTCCTCCGGCTCCGCTTTTACGCCGGTTCGATGGCGGTCGAGGGCTCGCTCCAGACCGTGATCACCAACCTCAAGACCGAATTCACCGACCTCAATTCACTCCGTCTGACCTTCGTTCCGGCCAATCCGGTCGCCAAACTCGAAGCGTTGTCCACGGCGGGAACTTTGACCAAGTCCGCTCCGGGCCGCTTTTTCCAGCTCGACGACCAAACTTTCCGGCAGGACGGCAAGGCCGATGCCAAGGGCCGCCTGAAGGGCGGCATGCTGGCCGAGACCGCCGACGGCAGCCGCTTCGGAGCGGCGATCCGCGACCTCGCCTTCCGCTATCCCAAGGCGGTGTCGAGCGACGGCAAAAATTTCAACTTCGAACTCCTCCCGCTCCAGGGCTCGCCCGACTTCGGGAAACAGCTCCCCGGGTATTTGCGCTTCCCCTATCTCGAGGGCCGCTACCGGCTCAAGTGGGGAATGGCCTTCAGCGAAAATTTCCGGCTCGACTTCGCCCCCGAAGTCACCGCCGCCAAAGTCGACGCCGACGCCAATCTCCCGGTGATCGCGGTGGTCGAGCGCGACTGGTATTTCCGCACCGCCGCCATTCCGGGCGCTTCGCCCGCCGCCGACCGCTCTTTTGACGCTTACGATCAGAAGATCGACAAAGCGCTGATCGGCCACCTTGAGAGCAAGGCCAAGCAGCGCGAATACGGCTTCCTCAACTACGGCGACTGGTACGGCGAACGCGGCCACAACTGGGGCAACAACGAGTACGACCTCGCCCACGGCATGACCGTCCACTTCATCCGCACCGGCAACCGCCTCGCCGCCCGGCTGGCCTCGCTGGCCGCCCAGCATCAGGCCGACGTCGACATCATCCATGCCTATCGCGACCCGTATTACCTCGGCGGCAACGCCGAACACTCGGTCGGCCACACCGGGGTGAGCTATCAGGTGGCCGACCGTTCGAGCTGGAGTTACCGCCTCGATTACTCCTTCAGCGCCGAAAACGGCCATACCTGGAGCCAGGGCATGGTCAACGAGTGGCAGCTCCACGGCAACGCCGCGGTGATGAATTCGGCGCTGATGCTGGGCGAACACATCAACAACTACATGGCCCCCAATTTCCAGCACCTCGGCAGCCACGAGCGCTCGGCGGGCTGGAGCCTCAAAGCGGTGATGGCGCTCTACGGCGCGACCTCCGACCCCGCCTACCTCGAATCGGCCAGGGCGATCGCCAAGGTCGCGATGGACGAGCAGAACTTCGCCAAGGGCGGCGCGTGGCCCCACGTCCTTCCCGGCCCGCATTGCAACAACCACCCCGACTCCTTCGGCAACTGTCCGTTCCTGATCGGGGTGTTGCTCGAGGGGCTGGTCCAGTACCACCGCGAAACCAAAGACCCGGCGGCGGCCAAGGCGATCGTCTCCGGCGCCAACTGGCTGGCTTCGGCCTTTCTCGACGAAGCCGCCGCCTGGCCCTACGGCGCGTCATGGGACGGCAAGCCCTACAACGCCCCCGCCCCGGGCCTCAACGTGCTGATCGCCCCGGCGGTGATCTACGCCGCCAACCTCGACCAGGACCGGCGCAAGCGCGACATCGCGGCGGCGGTGCTCGACCACCATATTTTCACCGACCTCGACCCGGCGGGCAAGGCGCTGTCAATCAACCTCGCCACCGTCCCCGGTCTGCTCGACGGCGTCGCCCGCTGGAACGCCGCCCATCCGGAAAGCGTCTATGAGTACCGCGAAGCCGAAGTGCTCCGGAAGTTCCTCAAGGGCGGCAGCGTCAATTTCAGCGTCCGGGCCCCCGACCGCAAAGTCTTCCGGCTCCGGCTCGAAGCCGACAGCCCGCAGCAGGAAATCGTCCGCATCCCCTACGGCGCGCGCCCGACCGGCAAACCCGAATCGGTCGTGACCATCACCGACGCCGCCGGCAAAAACGTGTTTGAAAAGAAAGTTTCGACCAAACAAGCGTGGCGGGAAACCGTCACTTTGCCGGGCCGCAAAGGCGATGAATTGAAGCTGACCATCGATGACGACATGACCGCGGTGTGGAATCTCCCGCCGTCGCCCGGCTGCGACGCGGCGCTGGTGCTCGCGCCGGACACGACGGTGGGCTGCCGCTCGACCCAGAGTTACGTGATCGACATCCCGGCCGGGGCCAAAGAGCTGACCCTCAAGCTGACCCCGATCCATCCCGGCGGCTACGGCGGCATCCTGGCCGACCAGGACGGCAAAATCCTGCAGCGCGTGAGCGGGGTCAAAACCGGTACCGCCGCCCGGCTGCCGTGGCTGGCCGCGGAAGCGGCCGACAACCTCGAAGCAAGCGAAAAGGTGACCTTCCCGGCGGCCGCCAAGGAACGCAAGTTCCGGCTGCTGGTCTGGTCCGCCGGCGACCTCGGCATCGGCCTCTCGGGCGTGCCCGCCGAGCTCAGGCTCCAGTAATCACCGGAGGAATCCGGCTTCGGCGAGCAACTCGAGAACGCGCGCCGGAAGCCGGTCGCCGGGGATGGTTTCATCGGTGACCGCCCCGAGCGCATCGGGATCGGCGGGATCGCGACGCCAGAGGACAAAAGCATCGGTCGCGACGCCGTCGATCATCTTGCGGCAGCCGTGGAAGCCGAAGCGCACCGCCTGGTGCGCGGTACAGGAGTTGGGGCAGCCGGAGAAGTGCACCGCGCCGAGGATCTTCGTCCGCAGCCCGGCGCGCCGCTCCGGCGGGAGTTTGGCAAGTTCGAGCTCAATCGCTTTCGCCACCGCAATCCCGTAGCGGGGCGCGTCAAGAATCCCGATCTTGCACACCGTCGAACCGATGCAGCACTCGAGCTGGCCGGCAAGACTCCGGAAGGTCAAGTCGAGCGGCAGCGCCCGGAGCGCCCGGAACAAGGCCGGGAGCACCGACCGGTCGAGCGCCGGAATCAGGAAATTCTGCTCCGGGGTCAAACGCACCGCCGGAATGGCAAATTCTTTCAACAGCTTCGTTATCGCGGCAAAATCCTTTGCCTCGAGCACGCCGTCGGGAATGAACAAAGTCACGCTCACCCGGCGCGACGATATTCCGGTCGGACGCACCGCAAGGTCCCGCCATGCCCGATAAGCGGGATCGGCGTCAAGCCGCCGGTCGGCCGGATCGCGCCGGAGCGGCCCGGAAGCATAAGGAGAAATTTTGCGGAAGCGCGGAAGCGCCGGATAATCGCGGCGGTCGAGCCGCCGGAAGTAGTCCATATAGAGCTCACGGAACGCCTCCTCGCCGAGTTTTTTCAGGATAAAACGCACCCGCGCCTCGCCGCGCTGTTCGCGGTTGCCGTGGTCGTAGAAAAGCTCAACCATCGCCCGGGCGGCGATCACCGCAGCCGCCGCCGGCAGGAAGGCGAAGAGCTTCGCCCCGAGCGATGGCTGCCGGCCGAAGCCGCCGCCGCCGTAGACCGCGAAGCCGCGCCGCCCGGCTTCATCGAGCGCTTCGACGAAGCCGAGGTCCTGCCGCAGCGCCAGCGCCGTATCGTCGGCGGAAGCGAAGCCGATCTTGAGCTTGCGGGGGAGCTTGAACGCATTTTCCCAGCCGTAGATCACAGCGGTCAGGAATTTGGCATAGGGTGCGAGGTCAAAACGACTTCCCGGCGCGAAGCCGCTGCCCGGCGAAATCGCGATGTTGCGAAAGGTGTCGCCGCAGCCGCCGCGAAAAGGAAAACCGTGCCGGGTGCATTCCCGGATCACCGCCGCCGCCGCGTCCGGCGCGAGGCCGTGAAGCTGGATATCCTGCCGGGTGGTGGGATGGGCAAACGCGGCGCCACTGCGCCGGGTCAGACCGGCGAGAAAGGCGAGCTCCGGTGTCGTCAACTCTCCGCCCGCGACGCGCACCCGAGCCATCGCCAGGCCGTCGCGCTGGGGATAGATGCTGAAAGGCGCGACCACCGGCTTGGCCTGATCGAGCGTCAACTCCCCGGCAGCCACCCGGCCGAGCGTCTCAAGCACCGGCTGCTGCAAACTCTCAATGGCGTCAAGATTCATCCCGGCCTCCTTCGGCGTTGCATATTTTTGAATCACTACCAATATAGTCTTAAAAGTTCAAAAAACAACTCTTGCAGCCCAAAAAGTCAATTGAAGAGGATCAAGCGAAGGAGATTTTTGAATTCATTTCCCGAGATCGCTCGCCCGGGCGGCGGCAACGTCGCCGGCGCTCCAGACCGGGGCTTCGCCCTTGGCCTGCCGGGCCAGCCAGGCCATGCCGATGCCGGAGAGCAAGGTGTGCCCGCCCTCGAAAACCGTGACCCGGACCCGGTTGGACTGCCGCCGGAGGTGAATTTTAATATCGCCGAAAGCGGGGTCGGCGGGCGGCGCGGGGAAGTCCGCCGGCACCGCTTCATGCTGATTGATGAAATCGATCCCGGCGGCGGAGTAACGATCCTCCGGCCGGGCGAGGAGGTTGAAGGCGTTGATGGTGTGCCCGACCGGCACCGAGCCGGTGTGGCCGTCGTGAATGCCGGTGGAAATATCGAGCGGCAAATCCTTCGCCCCGGCGAGCCAGGTCAACGGCGAACGCCGCGCCGCCTCGCTCCGGGCCTTGGCGTCGTGCCGCGGATCGCCGCCGCAGGCCTGCTCGATGTGTTCGGCGTAGTGGGTGAATCGGGTATCCTTGCACTCGCGGTGCCAGGCGGCGACGTCGGAAATCGGACACCAGGCCGAAGCCGCCGCCCAGATCTCGGGATGGCGGCCGGCCAGGAGCAGCGTGGCGTGGCCGCCGCCGGAGCCGCCGATGAGGTAGATGCGGCGGGGATCGACTTTGCCGGTGCGTTTCATGTATTCGACCGCGGCGACGATGTCGGCGACCATCAGTTCGGAGCCGAGCGCCTCGGGCTTCCAGTTCGGCCCCCGGAAGTCCGGGAAAATGAAATTCCAGTTGTGCTCGCGACAATAGTCGGAATACTCGCGCGAATCCTGGGTGTGGTCAAAACTCCAGGTGTGGAGCGCCACCAATAGCGGCCGGGGCTCCGCGCCTTCGGCTCGCAGGATGATCGCGGGTTGTTCACTCCGGTCGGACGGACAAGGATAGCGGATCGCTTCAG